>NQJI01000248.1 GCA_002256705.1 Methylococcaceae bacterium NSM2-1 | reverse complement strand
ATTTATGCGGCCATAAGGCGTAAAAGTCGTTGAACAAACCTTGTTGTAATAACCGGGTATGTAACTGAGCCACGCCATTAACGGAAAAACTGCCTACTATGGCTAGATAGGCCATTCTTACCTGTTGTTCATCACCTTCTTCTATAATGGACATTCTGCGTAAACGCTCGCTATCTCCCGGCCAGTGCCTGGAAACTTCAGTCATGAAACGGGCATTAATTTCAAAAATAATGTCCATCAGCCGAGGCAGTAACCGTTTCATTAAACTAACCGGCCATTTTTCGAGCGCTTCAGGCAACAGCGTATGGTTGGTGTAAGCCATCGTGCTCCGGGTAATTTTCCATGCCGCTTCCCATGTTAAACCGTGAATATCCATCAACAGGCGCATCAATTCGGCAATGGCAATACTCGGATGGGTGTCGTTTAACTGGAAGCAACGTTTTTCAGCAAAGCGACTGAAATTATTCCCATGCATGCCTATCCAGGGGGCAATAACATCCTGCAAACTGGCGGAAGCCAGAAAATATTGTTGCCTTAACCTCAGTTCCTTACCGTTTTCATTGGCATCATTGGGATACAGCACCATAGTGATTTTTTCAGCAGTAATTTTTGCCGCGACGGCTTCTGCATAATCGCCGGCATTAAACTCATCCAGATTAAATTCTTCGGTAGCCACCGCCTTCCACAGCCGCAGTGAATTAACGGTTCCATTTTGATAGCCAGGTATTGGCGTATCAAAGGGTACTGCCAGTACATCGTGGGTATCTACCCAGTAAAATCGTTGTCTACCACTTGCATCAGTCTGTATCATGGAACGACCGCCAAATTTGATCCGGTGCGAATATTCCAGCCGCTCAATTTCCCAGACGTTACCATGACGCAGCCAATGATCGGGTTTTTCAACCTGTTCACCATTAACAATAGTCTGGGTAAACATGCCGTATTCGTAACGTAAACCATAACCTATAACCGGCAGTTGCAATGTAGCACAACTGTCTATAAAGCATGCGGCGAGACGCCCCAGGCCACCATTACCGAGCCCAGCATCCTGCTCGCTACTGATCAACTCTTCAATTTCAATGCCGAGATCATACATCGCCTGAGTAACCGTGTCGGTTACCCCCAGATTAAGCATGGCATTGCTTAAGGTGCGTCCCATCAGAAATTCCATAGACAGATAAAATCCCCGTCTGCAGTCATTGCTTTTATAGGTTTGGTGGGTGGCCTTCCAGCGCTCCATCAAGCGGTCTCGAATCGCCTGTGATAAGGCTTCGCCCGCATAATAAGGCGATCGGCAGTTTTCGTCCCTGCCCAGCAAATGGACATAATAGTCCTTGAAATCATCTATGAAGTCATGTTTTTTCATACCCTGTTCGGGGACTTCAGTGATTGATGATGCAGGCTTGCTAATAACAAATTGTTCAGTTGCCATGCTCTAGTCCTGAAAGGGAATTGAAGCTGATTACCAGTGCAAGGCCCTCAAGCGGGAGAACTTTTTCCTTTGATGTTCATGCATGCGAACCATAACGTTCACCAGCGCTTCTATAGCATCGAGAATATAGGGGCCTTTATTCAACATGACGCATTCCGCCCTGACCGCCATGGCCGCATCGGTAAATTCGGGCCTGGACCGGGTGCCTTTTTTGGCGATGGATTCAAGTACCTGGGTTGCCCAGATCACAGGGACATGAGCTGCTTCACATAGCCACAGGAGTTCTTCCTGTATTTCAGCGAGTCTGGCGCTACCTAATTCGACGGCTAAATCACCTCTGGCAATCATGATGCCGAGGTTATGCCGGCCAATAGTCCCCAAGATAATATCGGGAAGATTTTTTACGGCGCGATTGGTTTCGATTTTAGCGATAATAGGCAGTCCTGATGCATTCCGTTTAGCCAGTTCGGACATCAATTGCTCCATATCTGCCAGCGTTTCTACGAATGAAAAACCGACTAAATCGGCATGCGCACAAACAAAGTCCAGATCGGTCAAGTCTTTCTGAGTGAGTGGGGGCAAATTAAAATCGGCCCCCGGAAAATTAATCCCTTTGTCACTTTGTATACGGACGCCACTGGCTTTTGCCACTGTTACGCGTAACAACGCACCTTGCTCGGTTACTGCTTCGACGATTGCTCCCAGTTTTCCATCATCAATCCAGACCGGTTGGCCTATTTCAAGTTTCTCTATTAGCAATGAAAGCGTACAACCAATTTGAGCAGGATGAATCATGCACTGCTCATCATGTTCAGCGGGTTTTCCGTCGATATTACCGGGTGTTAACAACAACAGTTCGTTTTTAAAAACACGAATATCCAGAGGGTCACCTGCAAATCCCCCCAAAGTAAACTCATCAATTGATTTGGGGTTATCTATCTGTTGAGCCGTTGTCAGCGTTATCTACTTTCAAGTAACGCTGCTTGTTCTGGTAGTCAATAAAACCCAGGTATATTCCTGGCGCAAGTTTCTGATGCAGCGGTTTTGGGATGGACACTTTGAATAATGAATTATCAACAGACGGGCTTTCAGCATTGCTTGTTAAAATCAGATAGCCAGGAGCTACGACCATACCGGTCCGATCTTTTTGTACACGGATGTGATGAATCGGAGGTCCCAGTGCAATCGGACCGGTGCGAATCTTGTGCCCTGCAAGATCCATAAGAATACAGCAAGAGCGGCCCATTTCGGTTTCTGCACGACGGACATTTCTTATTATTCCCTGCCAGAGCACAGGATCATCGTGTGCACAATTGATGCGAGCACAGGTCATGCCCTTTTCAAGTAATGAACTTACCAGTGTGTAATCCCAGGAGGCCTCTGTGGGCAAGGTCACCATGACATGCGCTCTACCGTGCTCATGAAAGGGTCCGAATAATTCAATAGTATGCTGCTCCAGCAGTTGCTGACCCCGATTAAAGCCGTATTCGCCGGCATTTTTTTCACCCGGCAGATAGTGTTTGTCTGTTGCCCGTTTCAATACCTCTATCAACGAATCCAAAGTCGCTATTACCGATGCTTCAGATCTACCCAGCGAAGATAAACCGGCCTGAGCCAGGCGATCCTGTAAATGACGCAAATCAAATTGGCGCATGGCTAGATAGTGGGCAAGATTGAAGGCGCTTTTGGAAAAAGTGCCGGATTGATAGTTGCCCTGGTATTTTTGCAGGCGCCGAGTGGCATTAAGTTCAATTTTTTGGCGCAACTCGATGACCTCTGCAAGAATTTGTTTCAGGACATCTTCGT
This sequence comes from Methylococcaceae bacterium NSM2-1, assembly GCA_002256705.1. Classification (GTDB taxonomy): domain Bacteria; phylum Pseudomonadota; class Gammaproteobacteria; order Methylococcales; family Methylomonadaceae; genus Methylobacter_C. The sequence continues at coordinate 582 of NQJI01000248.1, read as the reverse complement.
TGGGGTCTTGATTGAATCTATTAGTGGTTGCCATAAGATCAGCCTCTATTACAAAGCAAATTTATTCGTAACCATTCATTCCATGTCATCCCCTCATTGTAAAAAAGAGAAGACAATAAGCTGAACAGTTACCTCTATTCTTAATAAATCGAGCGTACTAAAGAAATGTGAAAGTTTGATGAAAAAAGAGACATGTAGGCAAGGTAATCATCTACATATAGAGTCATATTATTTGGGTTGTTACAACCTATTGATTGTAATGTGCTATTTATGCGCCAACTGTTGATTGGTACAGGCGATAGGGTGGAAAGTGGAAGAATTTTATAAGTCACTGATATCGAAGGCGGGATTGGCAAAATCCCCAATCCGCACGGTGACTACGGAAAACAACAGTGCTTTATGGCAATCCATGACATATTCAAGCTGGGGGTATCTGAAGATAAAACATAAAACCAATCATTTCGCCTTGCTGGCGAAACTTTTTATTAATGCAAATTTGATGGCTTATTTGGGGTTACAAAAAATAAAGACTGCGTAACATCAGTTCCTGAAAGAAACAAATTATCGCTCGGTCTGACAAAT
>NQJI01000247.1 GCA_002256705.1 Methylococcaceae bacterium NSM2-1 | reverse complement strand
ATGAGCTGTTTTCAGCTTTGCCCTGCGATGGGTCGAGAATCGGCATTGCCGCCTCGGCAGTACCGGGGGGATTGTCTTCACCCTTGGCAGGCCTTGATAAATCAGGGATAACCGGGATTGCACCGCAAGGTTTTGGGCTGCCAGGGGAAGCGGAGTTGCGGCATTTGTACACGCCGCGTAAGCCGTCCTTCGAGAGCGTCCCGGACAGTCTTGATACGGGTCCGGTTTATGGCAATCCGCCTTCAGCTCCAGCACAGGGTTTAATATCGCCCTTGGCGGGTCTGGACAAGGCAGTGCTGGCGGGTGTTTTCCAGCACGATTTTGGATTGCCTGGCGAAGCTGAATTGCAAAAGTTGCTGGTTTCGCATCAGCCTTCCGGGATCAATATTCCCGGAAGGTTTGATGCCAGTTCAATTCCTGCCATTCCGTCTTCAGTGGCAGGACAGGAATTGACTGCTGAAGCGCTGGCAGATGCCGATAAATCAGCTGGAGCGGGTATTTCGCAGCAGGTTTTTGAAGCAGAATTGCAAAAACTTTTAGCGGCAAATACAGCGGCTACCGGGAGTATTCCGAAAAGTCCTGCGGGCAGTCCGATTCCCGGTACACCCGCTTCGACGGCATCGCCCGGCTTGTCCGGCTCACTTGCTGGCCTGGATGCTTCATTAATAGCAGATCTTTCGCCTCAGGTCCTTGGTCTGCCGGGGGAAGCCGAGTTGCAAAAGTTGCTGGTTTCGCGTCCGCCTATCGGAAGCAACATTCCCGAAAGCATTGATGACAGTTCAATTCCTGCCATTCCGTCTTCGGTGGCGGGACAGGAATTGACTGGTGAATCGTTGGCGGATAGCGACAAATCAGTGGAAGCGGGTATTTCACCGCAGGTTTATGAAGCAGAATTGCAAAAACTTTTCGCTGCCAATCCAGCGGCTGCCGGGAGAATTCCGGAAAGTGCGAGTGCGGCGGGCAGTTCGATTCCCGGCATTCCCGCTTCGACGGCAACGCCCGGATTGGCCGGCTCCCTGGCTAACCTGGACGCTTCATTGATAGCAGGTCTGTCACCCGAGGTTTATGGTTTGCCGGGTGAAGCCGAGTTGAAACAGTTTTTCGCTCCGTTTTCTGTGCCTTCCGGAAATATTCCGGCAGGCGCCGGAACGGGTTCATCATTTTATTTTCTTGATGAATTGAAAACCGGTGGATTTAACGCGCAGGCGCCAGCTCTTGGTTCTGCTCACCCGCCTTTTGATGTTCAGATTGTCCGTCGTGATTTTCCGATTCTAAAAGAACGGGTCAACGGTTATCCCTTAGCCTGGCTGGATAATGCGGCGACTACCCAGAAACCGCAGGTGGTGATTGACCGGGTTTCGTACTTCTATGAGCACGAGAATTCCAACATTCACCGTGCAGCACATGAACTGGCCGCGCGGGCGACCGATGCTTACGAAAAAGCGCGGGATACTGTTGCGCATTTTTTGAACGCGTCTTCTTCCGAGGAGATTGTTTTTGTGCGGGGCACAACCGAGGGCATCAATCTGGTTGCGCAAAGCTGGGGACGGCAAAATCTCGTTGCGGGTGATGAGATCGTCATCACTTGGCTGGAACATCATGCCAATATTGTACCGTGGCAACAACTGACCGAAGTAACGGGAGCGAAGCTACGCGTGGCGCCGGTTGATGATAGCGGTCAGGTGTTACTGGGTGAATATCAGAAATTGCTGAATTCACGCACCAAACTAGTCTCGTTTACGCATGTATCCAACGCGCTCGGTACGGTTACGCCAGCGCAGGAAATCATCGCAATGGCCCATCGTGTTGGCGCTCGAGTTTTGCTGGATGCCGCTCAATCCGTTTCGCACTTACAGGTAGACGTGCAAGCATTGGATTGTGATTGGTGTGTATTTTCCGGGCACAAAATATTCGGTCCAACCGGTATTGGTGCTGTATACGGCAAGGCAGAGTTACTCGAATCCATGCCGCCCTGGCAAGGCGGCGGTAACATGATCGATGACGTAACGTTTGAAAAAACCACATTCCAGCCTGCTCCAGCGCGCTTTGAAGCCGGTACCGGCAATATTGCGGATGCCGTAGGCTTGGGTGCTGCACTTGAATACCTGACAAAAATCGGTATCCATAATGTGGCACGTTATGAGCATGAGTTACTGGTTTATGCGATGGAGTCGCTTAAGAGTATCCCCGGCTTGCGTTTGATCGGCACGGCAGCGGAAAAAACCAGCGTGTTATCGTTTGTGCTGGCAGGACACAGCAATCAGGATATTGGTGTCGCTTTAAATAAGGTGGGTATTGCAGTACGTACCGGCCATCATTGCGCACAGCCTATCTTGCGCCGCTATGGTCTGGAAAGCACGGTACGTCCTTCACTGGCGTTTTACAATACCTATGAAGAAATTGATAGGCTTGTCAGTACCGTGAAACGGATTCAGGGAGGTAAAATAAT
>NQJI01000246.1 GCA_002256705.1 Methylococcaceae bacterium NSM2-1 | reverse complement strand
TTGCCGATGTGTTGATTGAGAATTTATAAAGTAAAGATTTAGTAATCAACCACGAAGATACGAAGAACACGAAGTTTTTGGTTTAGGCTTTCTTCGTGGTGTTATTACCTATGGAACGTGTATGAAATAACTTTAACATCTTTCTCCCTCTCCCTCCGGGAGAAGGTTGGGGGGGAGGGGATATACTACTCAAATTATTTCATGCACGTTCCTATGTCTGCGACAAACTGAATGCTACCTTCATGATGTCTGCTGAAGCCTTTCTATCCATTAGCAATAATCGATATAATGCCTGACAGATAATAGAATTAAATACTTCGCCCACTGGCATAACGTATAAGCAGGATCAAAAATGACCAAAGAAATCATCCAGACTAATAAAGCACCCAAGGCAATCGGAACCTATTCACAAGCAGTCAAAGTCGACCACACTGTTTACCTTTCAGGACAAATTCCTTTAGTACCTGAAACCATGACGATTATTGAAGGCGATTTTACAGCTCAAATCACCCAGGTATTTGACAATTTAAAAGCGGTTGCAGAAGCCTCAGGCGGTGGTCTAGGCGATATTGTTAAATTGAATGTTTTTTTAACCGATTTAGCAAATTTCCCCCTAGTTAACGAAATCATGGGGCATTATTTTCAAGAGCCTTACCCCGCGCGTGCAGCTATCGGCGTTGCCGCTTTGCCTAAAAACGCCGGTGTGGAAATGGATGCGATTATGTTTCTAAAACCTCAGGAATATCCAGCTTCCTGACACTTAAAATTCAAAATAACCATGAAGCGGATTTACATGCGTTTATTAGATTTATCCGTGAACATCGGCTCCAATCCGCATCATCCGTATGCCGATTTAGCATTTTCATAGTATACAGAGTGAATTACCTTAACCAATCGGTCAGTAAATTAACGGGGATAGGCGCCCAAACGGTAAACCGGTTGGAAAAGATGGGTATCCGTGTTATTCAGGATCTTATTTTTCACCTGCCCCTCCGCTATGAAGACCGGACACGAATTTATCCTATCGGTTCGTTGATGGCGGGTATGACGGCGCTCATCTGCGGTCGAGTTGAATTCATTGATATTTTACCCAGAGGCCGCAAAAGTCTGATTTGTAGAATCAGCGATGGCACCGGTTTTATCTCATTAAAATTCTTTCATTTCAGCGCCAACCAGCACAATATCCTGAAACCGGGGACCTTAATCAGCTGTTTTGCCGAAGTACGGTACGGTTTTGCCGGGCTGGAAATGGTTCATCCTGATTATCAGGTTATTTCAAATCCGGAAACCTATCTTACAGAAACCCGCTTAACCCCCGTTTATCCGCTGACGGAAGGCCTTAGCCAAAATACGTTAAGAAAAGCGGTAAAACACGCCTTAAGTCTCTGCAATAGTGAGCCCCAGTTATTGGTAGACTGGATACCCGACTCGATTTTAAAAAATTACCATTATCCGTCTTTGGCAGAGGCAATACAAACCTTACACGCTCCCGATGAATCCGTCACAATTGAGGCATTACAAAACGGCAGTATTCCTGCGCTGAAACGCTTGGCATTTGAAGAACTGTTGGCCCATCATCTGAGTTTGCGCTTAACCAGGAATAAAACCAAAGCCTGGCAATCGCCGGTATTCGCAAGCTCCAGCGATAAAACCATCGCAGAGCAGTTTCTGCGTTCCCTGCCTTTCAAGCTGACGGGCGCACAACAACGCGTCATAGCAGAAATAGAAGCGGATTGCCGCCTGGAGCATCCTATGATGCGACTGGTTCAGGGGGGCGGTTATGGCTCCCACGGAATTATTGGCAGAACAGCACAAACGCAATTTCAGCGCGTGGTTTGAAGGTTTTCAGACTAAAGTCGTATACTTAACCGGACAATTGAAAGGTAACGCCCGCAAAGACGTTTTACAAGGCTTGGCGGATGGCTCGGCGGGGATTATTATCGGCACTCATGCCTTATTTCAAGAAGGTGTAAACTTTCATCGACTGGGCTTGGTTATTATTGACGAACAACACCGTTTCGGAGTGCATCAGCGACTGGCGTTGAGAGAAAAAGGTCAACAGGCGGGTGTCAGGCCTCATCAACTAGTGATGACCGCTACCCCGATTCCTCGTACCCTGGCAATGTTGCAATATTCTGATCTGGATATATCTATTATTAATGAACTGCCACCCGGCAGAAAACCCATTGTAACCAGCGTGATTCCCGCCGAACGCCGCCCTGAAGTTATCGACAGAATTAATAATTGGGTATGCAACAAACGACAGGTTTATTGGGTATGTACGCTGATAGAAGAGTCAGAAGTTTTACAGTGCGAAGCCGCTGAAAAAACTGCCGAACTTTTAACCAGGGCCTTACCCAACGTGCGAGTTGCCTTGATTCACGGGCGCATGAAAAGCACAGATAAAGATGCCGTCATGCAGGCATTTAAAAGTCATAAGATTGATTTGCTGGTTGCCACTACTGTCATTGAAGTCGGTGTCGATGTGCCCAATGCGGGATTAATGATTATCGAGAATCCGGAACGATTGGGACTTTCTCAACTGCATCAATTACGCGGACGGGTCGGGCGAGGGGAGGGCGACAGTTACTGCTTACTGATGTATCAATCGCCATTGTCAGATACCGCCCGTCAGCGTCTGGGTATTTTAAGAGACAGTAATGACGGTTTTGTTATTGCCGAAAAAGACCTTGAATTACGCGGCCCCGGCGAGGTGATGGGGACACGGCAAACCGGAGCAGTGCACTTTAAAATTGCAGACTTGGCCAGGGATGCCGATTTGCTGGATAATATCCAACAAACCGGCGAGCAAATTTTTACCGAATCGCCCGATGCCATACAACCCCTGTGTGATCGTTGGCTAGGCACATCCACAGACTATGCCGAGGTTTAGTTCAGTTTGACCACTAAAAGTTTTTTATTTAACTACGAACCGTTATGGCAGGAAAACCGCCAGGGTTTGCGCCATAAACTTCCAGACAACGTCCAATCATGGACTTATGAATCAGGCTCGTTAACCCAACGTTTACGCAATTTTTACGGTGATGCCGTTGCGGTTAAAGTCTTGCTACAGCGCTGGCATAAACCTTTTTTAAGTGAGCGCCGTTTACTCCAACTACCCGAACACCAGTACAGTTTAACTCGCGAGGTGTTACTCCATGTCAACGGCAAGCCACTGATTCTGGCAAGAACAATCATACCGGTAACCACCATAAAAGCCGCAAAAAGAAACCTATCCCAGCTTGGCAATCGCCCGTTGGGTGAAATAATTTTTTCTTATCCCAAGCTGGAACGCATAGCTATGGATGTTGCCTTGATTAACTTGTCTACATGGACTCGGTCGGCGATTGCAGATGCTGGTATTGATCAATCAATATGGGGCAGAAGAACTGTCTTTGCCATTGCACATAAGCAAATGCTGGTAAGTGAGTTTTTTCTGCCGGAGATTTTGGGAAATTATTAAACCGGTGGCAGTTGGTTAACTGGCTGTCCTTGATTGTCTCGCAGCGATCGACTTTTTAACTCTAACGTGTTAACCCTCGGTTTAAACGAGAGAAGAAGGGGGAGAAATTTTCAGCTCAACGCCGATGATGGCTTTGTTTAAAATGCCGAGGTTTTTTTCTTCATTGATTTGAATGCCCATCATATAAAAAATGGGCATCCATAACGGATTTATTAAAAGCCCACCTAGCGCACTTTTGCATGTTCGCTTCAGGTTCTTGAACGGATTAAAAGACTCTGCAAGTGAGTGCATGGGGTAGTCGGCAAAAACAGCGGCAATTGGTTGCAAAATGGCTTTTTCATGCCCGTCAAGCTGCGCCATGGATTCTGAGAGTTTTCGCTCCATTTTATGATAATTTTTCCGTGCGAAGCTTGCAGAAACCGCAAATGTAACGGCTACTAAAGGCAGAAGAACAATCGGCGGCGCTACAGGTGCAAAAGTTGAAGACAGCATGACTATGCCAAGACCCAACATAAGAGCGTCTTCTCCCCTCTCTACATCGCGATCAATACCTTTTAATATGTCAAAAACAGCATTGTCAATCGGGTGTTTTAAATAACCTTTTTCTTTTGTCATGGTAATCTCCATCTGGATATTTCTTTTATATATCCTCACGCTAAAAAATGTCAAATTTGCGAAGTAACGCCGTTTTCCTCCTCACAAGGTTGAAAAAACGATTACTTCACCCTCAAACTACCGGTGGATTCAACTCCGAAATGCAATCCTAGCACTCATGCGGCTTCTTGCG
>NQJI01000245.1 GCA_002256705.1 Methylococcaceae bacterium NSM2-1 | reverse complement strand
AATATCTATGATTTTTTAGACGGTTCCAAATTCCTATGGAGTTGTGGCCAATCAGGTTTCGTCTTTGCCAACCCAATGTTTCACCGCGGGAGGCTGATAATTGACATAGTGGTCCAGCAACGCGTCTGGATTTGTCTCCACAATCAACATGGCATGGTGATGTTTTTTAACAAATTGCTCTGCCAAAACATGATCTAAAAATGTGATCAACGAATCGTAATAACCTTCCACATTGAGTAAGCCGCATGGCTTACGGTGAAATCCAAGCTGCGCCCAAGTCCAAATCTCAAATAATTCCTCAAGCGTTCCTATGCCGCCAGGGAGCGCTATGAATCCATCTGAAAGCTCGGCCATCAGCATCTTCCTCTCATGCATGGATTGGGTGACATGCAATTCAGTCAGATGATGGTGCGCGACTTCTTTATGCGCCAAGGCCTTCGGTATGACACCGATGACCTGGCCACCGAGCTTCAATACTTGATCCGCTACCATGCCCATGATGCCGATACTGGCACCTCCGTAAACCAGTCTGATGTTTCGGCTGACCAATGATTCGGCAAGTGAAAAAGCGGCTGAGGCGTATGCATCGAGTCGCCCGGGACTGGAGCCACAATAGATACAGATGCTGTTAATTGACGTCATGTTTGCCTTTCTGTCGAATGGTATTGCCGATAGTTAGTTTCCTGCTGACATTTATTAAGCTTCAGCCAAAATCGAAACGGCATAAACGCATAAACCATAGCCTCAGCAGCCTGCACTGCTGATAAAGCAGACAGGGCCGTCAAAACTCGGCATCATGATAAACATTCTGCACATCATCCAGATCACTCAACATATCCAAGAACTTTTCAAACAGCGCAATATCATCACCGCTAATCGTGGCGACGCTTTTTGGCAAAAATTGAATCTCGTCCACCTCAAAATCAATCTCGCCCAAAGTATCCGATAAAGCTTGTTTGGCTTTGAAATAGTCGGCAGGAGGCGTGAAGACGGTAACTTTTCCATCATCGCTTTCAATATCGCTAACGTCGACATCAGCCGAAAGTAACACCTCAAGAACAGCGTCCTCGTCAGCATTTTTAAATGCCAGGATAGCGGCATGGTCAAACATGTGACTGACCGTACCTTGAGTGCCGATTTTACATTTTGTTTTGGTAAAACACTGACGCACATCACCAAAAGTACGGTTAGGGTTATCAGTCAGGCAGTCGACTATCACCATGCAACCACCGGGGCCATAGCCTTCATAACGCGCAGGCGCGAAATCTTCACCGCCGCCTCCTTTAGCTTTGTCGATGGCTTTCTCAATAACATGGGAAGGGACTTGGTCTTTCTTGGCGCGCTCAATCAACCCCCGCAATGCTAAATTTCCAGCCGGATCAACGCCTCCCGATTTAGCACTTACATATATTTCACGGCCATATTTGCTGTAGACCTTTGCCTTGGCATCGGACGTTTTGGCCATAGACACTTTACGGTTTTGATAGGCTCTACCCATTTTGTTTTTGCTCCATTGAAAAAGATAAATGCGCGGATTTTACAGATAAGTATTTGCATAGGGAACCTTTTAATCACCTCATCAAATAGCAGCTCGGCTGTTGAGGTGCAAATCAATATTATCTTTTGTTTGGTTACTTGTGTTGCCCGCGCAAAATAAAGCAACTCGGCTTCGCGAACGAGCCTTGTGGGCTTTGGTGAGCTTAAGGACCCCAACAAAAAACACCAATTTCAAGACCGTTTCAGACTGCCATAAGGCAGCCGTCGGCCAATTGCGGACGTTGAAGGTCGGTATGTCAAACGATATTGAATATTTTCCAGTAAGGAGTATTGAAACTTTAGTTAGATGAATGTTTATGTTTAATAACGTGAACTGTAATGGTTTTGTGATAGCATCTCAATACTGAGCAGATTCAGAACGCGCCTTGGCATTTTTTGAGTCCGCAAAGGTCGGCGGCATGTTGGTCAATAATGAGGTGGTAGCTCAATAGCGCCTCGATGGCGGCGGCTAAGAGCTGCTTCTATCGGACTAAATTGGCGGGCGGGCCGCCCATTATCACTTGTTAACAGTCTCTAAAACTACGAGAGGAGGAATCTCATGGAACAAGAAGACAGACTTAAGTATTTAAAAATTGCTCTTAACGTGATTGGCGTCATGTTCATTGTAGGTCTCCCGGCAATGATGATGTGGATTTGGCCTTCTGGCTGGGGCTGGACGCCGCCCCAACCCGAGTACGAACACATGATTATGGGGGTCTACGCTACGTTGGGTGTATTTTTGATTCTAGCTGCAAAAGACCCTTTAGCTAATTCAAGCCTGATCTGGTTTACGATCTGGTCAAGCATAGTCCACGGCGGTATTATGTTAATTCACGCTATCCTTGATGAAACTGATCGGGTAAACCTAGTCGGAGATGTGCCAGCGCTATTTCTCTTTGCATTCGTTCTCTGGTATCTAATGCCTAAACAGTCTTAGGCATAATTGATGGCG
>NQJI01000244.1 GCA_002256705.1 Methylococcaceae bacterium NSM2-1 | reverse complement strand
CCAATCGTTAAAATCACCGGCGACAATCAAGGGTGCATCATGCGGGACATGACTATCGATACGATCACACAATTTTCCTATTTGCAGGCGACGTTCTTTGCCCATCAATCCAAAATGAATGCAAACGACATGAACATCCTGGTCGCTCTGAGGCAGACGGATAACGCCATGCAGAAGACTCCGACTGGCCCAGGGAAATGGGGATACGTTGATATTTTCCCAGCTTTGAAAAGGGTACTTGCTTAAAATTGCATTACCATGATGACCGGCATCATAAATGGCATTTTTTCCATACGCGAAAAATGGCCAGACGCCTTCGGCAATAAACTCAAATTGTGAGCGATCAGGCCAATCCTCCACTCTTTTTTCATGGCGCTGATGCTCACCTTGCATCTCTTGTAAAAACAGCAAATCGGCATCAGCCGCTATCAACGCTTCCCGAATCTGATGCAATACAAAGCTCCGGTTGCCCGCGTTAAAACCCTTATGGATATTGTAGGTTAATACCCGCAATCCTTTCTCTTTCATAGATACCCTGACTGTCTGTGGAGTTATAAGACTCTCCGATCTAATAAGGCTGGTTTCGAATATGCAATTTGTAAAGAACTGGCGAAACAAATTCCTCACACAGAAAAAACAGCCCTACAACCAATATAATTTCAATAAAGTTCAGTGCTAGCGAATCTTTTAACAGCAATAAGGGTAACAATGATTCCGGCACGGTATCAAGCCCTCTCGCCCTGCTGCTTTCAACATTCCCCAGTCGGCGTTTGATGAAGCTCGCCAGCAAATCCCCGGTCATTGTCAGCATACCGAACAATACACCCGTTAAAGGTTCTAAGCCACATAAAATCGCCACTACTGTAGTAAAGAAAACCGCTGAAAACAAGCCTCGCCAGGTTTTAGTATTGCCAAACAAACGATAGCCGTCACTTAGGTTAAGTCCGTTATCCATAGGCCTTGCCAAGCGATTACCGAGCACTTTACCGGTAATCACCGGCGCGCCATTCGCAGCAATAAGCAATACCAAAGCCTGAAAAATGCAATACCAACACAACGACTGCAAAGTCATACTCGAATATCTCCTCTTGATAGATTAAAACTGGGGGAAATCGATGAATTAAACAATAAAAATGAAAATTAATCATCTGTATTGTCAACTTCGATGAGACTTTGTTTGCACTGACCAATTCGCCAGAGCGTTAGCCATGGTTTTTGATGTTGGCTTATTTACAGAAGTAAAAAACTGCAACGGTGTCTGTGGCGCCATCATTTGCTTGCTATTGATTATCACCTAAACAATACAGTAAGGTAGTCCGGAAAAATACCCCATCAGTCGCACGAGGTAAGCCGTTTGACGCCAAGAAATTAATGCTGCCGCAGTGGCTAACTGATAATGGGCCTGTTCAATGACCGGAAAAAAGGAAAAACCCTATGTTAAACAATGCCGGATAATTGGAGTGATCATATTTTCCGATGGTGTAACCTTCATTGCCCTCAGGCTCAACCGAGAAGCCCCTCCGTAGCCACTAAGGCACACCAGAGGAAACCCAACGGAAGCAAATACTCAATGAAGCGGAACCGATGCCACAATAAGCGGACATATTATATGACAGGTCAGGTTTACCTCATTGGTGTTATCTAGGAATAAAAGTGACTCAAAAACACAAACACCGCATTGAGTGAGCTTTTTTAGCGATTTAAAAAAAGAGGATTTCGTGCGGTATAATGACTTGAAAATAGGAAAAATAATGAGGGTTGCCTTCTCTATGAGAGGGGGTCTTTGTGCGCACGGGTAGGCATGTGGATTTGTTCGATGAATACTATGCGCACCTAAATATGTAAATACCCACCTAGGACAGTTCAAGTTATAAAACCACCATTTCCAGATTATTTATAAGCTATAGTTTGTCGCGAACTGCAGGAAAGCAGTGGTTATTCGCCGGGTTTTTTAAGCATCTTCCTTACATCTCCCTGGTGCATTTCTTCCTGGGCGATCATGCGTCTGGCATATTCCTCGAGTAAAACATTACGACCATTAACGAGATCAAGCAAGCCATTGTACATTGATAGCGCCAGCATTTCATGATCCAGTGACTCCCGTAGAATATCGCCGACATCGTGTCGATGAGTTTCTAATAATGTACCGATACCCAAGGAAGGATGTCCACCTAAATGGGTGATCAGTTCACCTGCTTCATTGGCATGGGTCAGGGACTCAGTTGCTTGGCTACGCATCCAGGAAACAATCGGGATGCGATTGTAGCCAACTACCATTAAAGCATAGTGCGTATAACGAACAACGCCGGCCAGTTCAGTTTCCAGGATTTTATTTAGTACCGTAATTACTGCGTCATTATCGATAGAAGTGTCAGCCATAATAGTCCCCTGAGATAGAATGAATAGAGGTTGCTTAAACGTATTTACTTTGTGTTAGATAAAAAAACCTTTTTGTTTCAAGCCAAGTAGCGATTTTAAGGTTTATTAAAATGTACCGGACATTTAGCCAACTAA
>NQJI01000032.1 GCA_002256705.1 Methylococcaceae bacterium NSM2-1 | reverse complement strand
CTGAATCAAAAACTAATACCCATACAAGGCGAGACAAGCAATAAGGCTTAACATCAAACTGCTTCGCCTTAAAATAAAACAGGTACTTTAAGCAAATCACTGAACATGTTTATCAATACTTTTCCGATTATTTTTACCTATACCAGCCTATTTTCACTTTTTGAGGCTGTTATATTTTTGGCTGCTATTTTTTTCCTGGTCTATTTTTATACGCCCGAGGCTAATCAGAACTGGATCGACAAGCCCGGCAAGAGTTTGTACAAATTTTTACTTTCTGCATGGCTCGGAAATTCGGCTTTATGGCGTGCATTTTGGCCTTTTTTCTTGTTAGTCAATGTCATCCTTTATTATATTGATTACCGGGTAATGAACGTAACCTATACCATAGCCAGTTGGAAAACAGTGCATGGAATGCTGTTTCTGCCTATAGTCTGGTGGACGATATCGGTCTGGCGATGTTCCGAGAATACCCGTCATAAAATTTGGAGCAGTGCTGCACGCACTATCACCCTTTATCTGTTTTTAGAATATATCTTACGCTTTATTATCAGCACTCAATACCCCAATACCTTCTTTGACTGCCGGCTTTTAATTATGGAATACGGCGACTGCTTTTAAAACAACAACTAACGCCAAACAAGCCAAACACTCTTACAACCACTTTGGGTGATTCTTAGTAATGAACAGCCTGTATTATTCTATTGTTTCATTTTGAGCAACGACTTTAACCCCTAATCCACGACTAAAGCCACTTTTACATAGGTAATCTCTAGTCAGGAATCACGAAATAATGACAGTTTGTGTATTTTTAAGAAATAATAATTAAGTAAAATACATTATTGGTGCATATAAATGATACAATTGCACTCAATTGAACCATTCCGGTAGTTCAAAACACACTATTTCTCGCTGTCAGCAATTATTATCCTCCGCCTTCAAATAAATATTCGACTGCTAAAGCCCTTTCCCATTATGACCTACAGGGATTTTAACCGGCACTTCGAATTAATTTATCGACTATTTGGCGCGAGTTTTGCTGGCATTTAAAGCAAGGGAGAATAAGTGAGCTTGAATTATCGGAAACCAAAAACAGCTCATTTTTGTTAAGAGGTATTTTTTATTGGTTGATACCCATAAATCTAAGTAAAGACGACACTAGAAACCAACCTTTTGTCATCAACCTGTCATTAACATTACTTAAGATTATTTTGCTTATCAGCCTTATAGTGAGGAAAAGACAATGTTAAGCCTAACTACTTTACTTGAATTCAATTTCAGATGGCCGACGATGGTGCCAGGAGAAGTACTGGCATTAACTACACTCATGGTTTTTGCCATACTGGCGACCCTTGAATTCCACGCGCCAAGAGAAAAACGGCCAAAAAAACACTTGCGCCAGTCCTATAAAACAAACATTAGCCTGTTTTTTGTTAACAGTATAGCAATGTCGTTAGTGTCGGCTTCAACTTTATTGGTACTGGCCGAACGTTATTCAGGCAAAGGACTGCTAAACACTCTATCCAGTCCCGCATGGAAAGCAGTCCTGTCGTTTTTAATGCTCGATTTGTTAATGTATCTCTGGCACAAAGCCAGTCACAGCTTTGATTGTCTGTGGATGTTTCACAAGGTGCATCATAACGATCCTTATTTGAATATTACAACATCATTTCGAATACATTTTCTGGAACTTGTCATCACCAACTTCTTGAAAGCGCTTCTAATTATCCTTTTAGGCATAGAAGAAGCCATGGTGCTAACCAGTGAAGCAATAATGACCCTATTTATAATGTTTCATCACACCAACATTTCCTTCAAGGGTGAAAAATTATTGGGACATTTCATTATTGTTCCATCTCTGCACCGTACTCACCACTCGACACAACGGTGTGAGCATGACAGTAACTATGGCGCTGTTTTATCGCTATGGGACCGGCTTTTCGGCACTCTGGCAGAACTGAAAGCTGCTGAAATAGGTATTAAAGGAAACTCACCGCAGGATCTTGTTAACCTGATAAAGTTCGGCTTTGGCTTTACCCTGCCAACACCGCCATCAGTTCAACCCATTAATCTTGATGCCATGATCGCCGAGGCAGCTTATTACAAAGCAGAAAAACGCGGTTTTTATCCTGGCAATGAAATTCGAGACTGGCTGGAAGCAAAAAGAGAAATCATTACCCTGGTTTATGGCGACAAGTCGGTTAAAAATAATTCAACACGCAAGCATCAGTGTAATTACTTTAAATTCATTAACTTTAATATGAATCATACAAGAATTCAGGATTTTTAAGATTTTCTCGGGCTAATAAATACACACACATGTGACCAATAAGTTGGGCACATGTGTGTCTGTCATTCCTTTAACACTCAGTAATTCAATCGAATGCCGATTTCCGCACTGCGTCCCGGTTCGGGTGCGAAATTGCGCAAATAGGAAGTTGAATTACGTATATTTTCGTTTAACATATTTTTACCTCTTGCAAACAGCATCACCTCCGAATCGTGGAAAGTCGCCAAATGATATTGTGCGCCCAGATTAAGCAACAAATAACCCGGTGTGTTTGACTGATTTTCTCCCGCATGGTTCTGCGGCTCTCCCCGTGTCAAACGTGCGTCGGTCGACCAATCGTTTTTCTCGTAACTCAGTTGCAATCCATAGCGCAGTGGTGGCATAAACGGGACATCGCCGCCTTGATTCAACGTGCCACGCGTATAGTCGCCGAACAAAGTCAAATCGATTGCACCATAACGGTTCTCCATCAGAGGAAATACCGCCTGAGCTTCAAAGCCACGGAAAATGGCGTTGGCCTGGGTGCTCTGCAATATCGGCAGGCAAGCGCCAGGAGGGCCTGAACAAGTGGCTTCAAAATCATCCAGATCCTCGTTAAACACATTATTAACTTGTTGCTGATAAATGTAATCATTTGCCCAATTATGGAAAAGATTAATCTCAGCCGTCATCCAATCGGCATTAAATCGATAGCCCAGATCCAGATTATATGAAATTTCCTTTTGCAGATCTGGATCGCCTAACTCATAGCTCTGTGTAGCCTCATGGATACCGTTGGAAAATAATTCCTGTATTTGAGGAGCTCGTTGGGATTGGGTTACCGCCAAGCTTAACTGATGCTGTTTGGTAATGTCCCACAATGCCGAGACCGATCCGCTAATCGGTACATAAGATACACTGCTGTAGGTTTCTTCTGGCGTAATGCCTTGCCATTCGCCGCGCACACCCAACTCGTACGTAAAGTCGCCAATCGCAAAAGACTCGACGGCAAACAGACCATAAGAATCAATATCGGATTTTGGCACTATTGCTTCTGAGCCAAGCGCTGAAAATTGACTGTTGACTGATTGAAAGCCCAGCGTACCTTTCACTATACCTATCGGCTGATGCTCAAGTTCCAGACGGCTTTCGTAGGATTTATTGAGAAATGTTGTAGCAGGTGTGCCGCCCTCCAGTTCGACATGTTTGTAGTCGGTATAGCCGAATTTAATACGCACAGCATCAGCAAGCGCGAAGGGTTTATTAAGTTGTCCCTTGAAATCGTACTTGGTTTGGTTCATCTGAATTCTGACTGGCGGACTACCCGTGCCATTTGGAGGAATACCGTAATTATTTTCCAGGCTGTTAATAGCAGCGCCGACCAGGCCAACGTCACCTATTACGGAGGCGCCAGCTGATCCACCGCGTGACCGCGCATTAGAGTTATTGATTACTCCATCCGGATTTTCCAATACCGGCGTGCCTTCAAGAGTAGGATCGGTTGCACGTGCAGCCGATTCATCTATCTGCTGTCCGCCGATATGTACGTTGCCCTGGTCACGATAAAAACCATCTAAATGATAGGCAAACATGTCTTTGCCACCTTCAAGCTTGAGAGCGCTGGAAGTCTCGGTAGAAGCCGAGTCATAGCGTTGCTCAAGCGCTCCTCCGAGCAGCTTGTCGGGGACTTGTTCAGGAATCCTGTTATCGATGACGTTCACCACACCGCCGATGGCGCCGTTTCCATACAATAATGTCGAAGGGCCGCGCAAGACTTCAATCCGTTCCGCTATAATCGGATTTACTCCGTTAGCATGATCGGGACTCATTGATGAAACATCGTTATTGCCGAGGCTATTTTGCAAAACCCGCACACGAGGGCCTGATTGGCCTCGAATAACTGGCGTGCCAACACCAGGGCCAAATGATTGGCTGGTGATGCCGGGTTCATTTTTCAGAGTTTCTCCGATAGTTTGCCCCACTTTCGTGCGCAATCCGTCGCCCGACAATACCGTTACAGGACGCGCTGATTTTGAGGTGGCTTGTTTTATACCCGTGCTGGTGATAACCACATCGTCCAGTTTGTAGATGTCATCATCTGCAGCATGGACATTAGTCATTATTGCGCCTGTCAATAATAAAAGACTGGCAAGTTTTTTGTTCATAAGGGTTTTATGGCTATTATTTGATTGAAACATTAAGTTGAATGCAAATATACAACTTGCGGGTTTCAGTAACCCATTCGACATTAATCATAATCATGAGCATAAATCAGTACTATTATATCCAACAAGATATGTTATAACATAACGTATTGCAATCATTATTTTTTTGCACACAACAGGTTATAACTGTATTGAAGATGTATTTGGCTGCCCAAGCTAGAACAGGGTTGCATATGTTCAATACTAGATAGGTGGCCATGCAGGAACGATCGTCGCGATTAAAGTCGCTCCTACAGGGGCAACTTCACCTAAAAAACTTTTAGCCCATTATTTTTAGTATCCAACTTCTCAATACTGGCGTGCTGCTGTAAAGTTATATTATTTAGGTTTGATCGCCAGACAATTTCTGGCAGTTTGCACAAATGCCATGAACTTCGATGGCTTTACTGTGTACCATAAAGCCAGCTTGCTTGAACTCTTGTGACAAAGCTAACATAACGTCTGGAGCTGAACGTTCTTCTACTTCTTGGCAGTGTTTGCAGATCAGCAATAATTGCTCATGTTGATGACCCGAACAGCGGCAACCGACAAAAGCATTGAGGCTTTCTACCCGATGAATCAAGCCCTGTTCAATCAAAAAGTCCAGTGCGCGATAAATAGTCGCCGGTTTTGCAGCCTGTTGCAGGGGCTTGAGACGATCCAGCAACTCATAGGCTTTGACGGCTTTGTGACTTTCCCAGATCAACTCCAGCACTTGATGACGGATAGGTGTTAATTGCACACCGCGTTCAACACATAAATGCTCAGCTGTATCCAGCGCTTCGCTGACACATTCGCTATGGTTATGTTCTGAAGACAGCGGGTGGCGCTGGTTGGGTTTGGCGTGAGTGGTCATAGCAATAGTCAGTTCCCTAGAGTCGAATGTTATAATATAACGTTTAGACGGGTCGTGCAATTCGCCCATTTCTCAGAGTGTAAGTCATGACTTTATTTGGCAGGGCCATTCAGCCTACATTAAGCAAATAAGCATTGTAATGTCAGCAACCATATTAACCAGTAAGGAGTTTTATTCTGAAAATACAACACTGCATTCTCTGAATGTGGATTACTTTTTGCACTTCAAGAAAGGCCATTTTATTGGAAAATACAATCATTCATGTGTTAGCATTAACCTTACCTTGAAATATTTCGGGTAAAAAACCCCCAAACAAAACTTAAATTAACAGGATACTACTATGAAAACTAAAGCAATTATAGCTACAGGCTTTGTCACTTTGGCGTTATTGGCTGGCTGCAATAAAGCAGAAGAACCAGCAGCGACTAAAACTCAGGAATCCACCTCTAGCACCACAACCGTTATACCAGCATCTCCTGCTGAAGCTCCAGCAGTGACTAAAACTGAGGAATCCAGCTCTACCACCACAACAGCTCCGGCTGCTGAATAAAGGTAACTGATATACGCTTTGACAGTTCCCAATCTTCTTCCTGATTGGGAACTGTATCTTGCAAGCGCTGGCTCTCTGCAATGGAGCGCTAGAGCTTAAAAAGCATGAACTCCCTGCCAAGGACGGCAAGGACTCTTCATTCGGGCATGGATTCGCTACGCGCTCTAACGGGTCACAACAGTCTAATTCTGTCTGCTCTTCACCCTTCTGGTTAATGCAAATCTGCTCCAGACAGATTTGTGCCGAAATCCAAAGCAAAATACTCAATTAAAGAACGTTCACGAAATAAGATACTCAAGAAATATTCAGCCCCACCCTTTGGAAGTGTAGAGAGGAGACAAAAACCGCAATCTTCGTCCGTGTTGAGTATAGAAGCCTAAGCCGGCAATTAACTTTTCAAATATCAAATCAATTCGAGCGCCACTTTTGAGCCGGGCTTTACTCAGTTCAAAGCGTGTGCCTTATGCAGATCAGCAATCTCTTTAACGATGGCTAGCCCTAAGCCACAACCATTACCTAGGTTTTCAGGAATACGTTAAAACTGCTCAAAAACTTTATCCATTTTAATATCAGGTATATCTGGACCATGATTGTGAAAGGTTCGTGAAAGGAAGAGAGACTAAGATTACGGTTGACTAATAAGCTAATAGCGGACTAAAAAATAATGCAGTCAAAAAGCAGGGGCATAAAGCAAAAGACTACAGTTCATAAATTGACTCCCTTTAAGCATGGGTATCTACACAACTTTTTTATATTTAATACAACCAATTGTAAATTAATCTTACTCCATACAGGAAAAAGGGGGTTGGGGGATTTTAAAAACCAAAGTTTGGTCAATTTATTTCATGCACGCACCCAAGCCTTGCATCAGCGACAGCTGATGTCCGTATCCATTCCACTATAATGTTCATAACAAACTTATTTCATGGGCATGGAAACCAAAAAGAACCCTGAATAATGATCCAAAATCATCCCCTAGACCTGCATCCCAATAGTTTTCGTTCACTGTTGATGTTTGTGCTTGCACTGGCCAATTACGCGCTGATGTATGGAGCCAATATTTTGCTGGCCAGATCACTCACTGTAAATGATTTTGATGATTACAGTGTAGCGCTGTCGATTGTGACGATGCTGTCAACGCTGGCAACATTGGGCCTGGAAAAATATGCCTTGCGTGCGGTCGCACTGTTTCGCGACCGGGAAGACTGGCCTAAATTTCACGGCTTCTGGCTGTTTTCTCTCCGTACCATCAGCGGTTTCAGTTTAATATTGGTGGCATTACTGAGTTTTGCACTGGAAGCTATCTTGGCGATACATCATGCGGATTATCATATTGCCATTGTTATTTATGCCGGTTTTTTACCGATCATAGCCATCACACTGTTTCTGGTTGAAGTCATTGCTGCACATGGCGCTCACTTACTAAGCATGGCTATTTACAGATTATTTCTTCCACTGGTTTATGTGTTGTTAATTTTTGGGCTTTCATTTAGCTCACTGCCATTATCCGCGCTAACGGCTGTGCTTTGTTTTGGGTTTGCCTGGATCTTGACATTTATCATCATCTGGTTCGTAACAAAAATGCTGATGCCGGCTGAGGTCAAAAAATCAATCCCGCTGCGGCACGGGAAAAAATGGTTGAGACGTTCCTTGCCTCTGGTTTTCAGTAGTCTGATGATGACTGTAATGACCAGTAGCGGTGTAGTCATTCTGGAATTACTTTTTCACTCGGGGATAGAAGTTGGCACTTATGCTATTGCCGCACAAACAGGCGGCTTTATTTCACTGATAGGCACGTCAACTAATCGATACTATTTACCAATGATGGTTGTCATGATCGACCGCCGTGATAAACAATCCATACAGCGGTTAATGAATCAGAGAACCTGGGTTGTAGGAGGACTTGTCCTGATATTGCTGGCAATCCTGATATTCTCCGGTCAAAAAATACTGGGCTTATTCGGCACCCATTTCAGTGGCGGCCATGACGCTGCTGTAATTATTGCGGTGGGCGCATCCATCAGCGCATTGTTTGCCGACATTCCTTATTACCTGCAGTTCATGGGCTTTCATCGTGCAGTCTTAACCTTCACCCTGCTGGCAACACTAAGCATGCTAGTGCTGGGTTTTTTACTGGGCGCTGAATATGGAGTTGCTGGAATGGCGTTTGCCTATATGATACCGGTCGTTTTGCTATTTATCGGGTTAAGGATTATGGCACTGCAGCGTTTCAGCCGATTTTAACGGATTTGGCGTGCTGACTTATCCCACTAATTTATAGGAATCGGTCCTGCAGGATTCCTGTCATTTGCACATATAACTCCATGTAATCGCCCTGTTTGCAAATCCTACAGCACTTTCCTCCTGAGCTTTTGTTGCTAAAAAGCGAATTAATTAATGCTCTAGTTATAGTTAAAAAACAACAGGGAATCAGATTGCCATTTTTATTTTTTGTAAAAAAGCAACTAAATCTTTCATTTGTTACCATGTAACCAAACTGTAACAAAGCCGTCATATATCTGTCACTTTTTCCCCTTATTCTTGCCTCAGTTTTTTTGATAATAACCGAGAGCAATAAATGAAATTCTCTAAACTTACTTTGGCAATTGCTACCACTATTGGTGCAAGCGCATCCTTCAGCGCTTTTGCTATTGATTTATATGTTGATACCAAAACCAAGCAGATTTATGCGGAACCCGGTCATGGTCGCGTTTTAATGGGCGCTTTCGAAAGAGTCGAAGATAAACCGGTAGCAACGCCAGCTGAGGCAACTGAGATAGCCGATGTTCGTCAAGATTTGGAAATGAAAACCAACGAAATCAAGGCTCTTCAAGAGCACATGGAAGAAGCCGAAAAAGTGAAAGTCATAATGGACAAAAAAGGTCTGCAAGTTGAATCAAAAGATAAAAATTTCAAATTCAAGTTAGGTGGCCGTCTGCAAGCTGATGCTACATGGAATTCGAACGGTAACGGTTATACAAGACCGGCACAAGTAGCCGGAGATCCTCCTGTACTTGGAGCGCCTGTTGATGCCAACGACGGCACGGAAGTACGTCGCGGACGTATGCGCTTTGAAGGTGTTTTTTACAAAGACTGGTTGACCAGACTGGAAGCTGATTTTGCCGATAATGCCGTCGCTGTGAAAGACGCATTCCTGCAATATAACGGCTTCGATTTTATGAGTGTCACAGCGGGTCAACAAAAACAAAATATGAGCATGGAGTTGCTGGAAAGCTCAAACGATCAGATGTTTACCGAGCGTTCCTTAATGAATATCCTGGCTGCTCCCGTTGATGATCGTGCCCTAGGTCTTAATTTTCAACATTTTAGCGAAAACTGGCTCGTGCAGGCGGGCGCTTTCGGCGACTCGGTTGCCGCCAGTAGCGGTACCAATGTGGATGAAGGCTGGGCGATAAATTCACGCGTAGTTTTCAACCCGATTCTGGAAAAAACCAAATTGATTCATTTAGGTGTTTCCGGCAATTATCGCCAGCCAGATGGTAATAAAAATGTCCTAGCAGCCAAAAATTTACGATTCGATTATGAAACGACGCATATGTCTAACCTGAACTTAATCGATAAAACTATTGATAATCCAAACAACATTTCGCAGTTAGGTTTAGAAGCCTTTGGTATGTTGGGGCCTTTTTCAACCGGCGGCGAATATATGCAAATGTGGATCGCTTAATGGCTGGTATGCAGAAGCTGCCTGGACATTGACCGGCGAATCGCGAAAGTACAAAGACGGTAATTTTAAATATCTGGAACCAGCAAATCCTTTCAGCCTTAAAAATGGCACCTGGGGTGCAGTTGAAACGGCAATTCGTTACTCGGGAGCCGATCTGAACGATGGCAGTTTCAAAGGAGGTAACATTCAAAACCTGACCTTGGCAGTCAATTGGTATCTTAACAGCAACGTCCGTTTGATGGCCGATTGGACTAGAGTAATGAGTCTAGATAACTCACCCGTCTCTACCACCGCAACACCAGGAGGCTCTGATCCTTTAACGAATAGCTTCTGGTTGCGCACTCAAATAGCCTACTAAAACAGCTCAATAACACGCCTCATAGCCGCACTGGACACGCCAGTGCGGCTTTTTTTATGGTCAAAATTTTTGCCATTCTCTAATTTTTTATGTCTATCAGCGATCTGAGGCTGGAACACTATTCACCAAATTAAAGCGCTCTGGTGGCGTTTTGGATGAGGTTAAATCAATCCAGGTAATGAGAAGTTACAAGTAATTTAACTTTTTTCCACAATCCTGTAGAATCAAAAATCATCCAAATACGCTTAGCAGCCAAACTAAACCGGGGACATTTAAAAATGAACGAGTATCAAGTAAAAGCCCAGTGGGATGAGGAAGCAAAAGTCTGGCGGAGCGAAAGCGACGACGTAGCGGGGTTTTGTGTTGAAGCATTAACCTTCAAGAATTGGAAAAACGCTTATCCGATCTTATTCCTGATATGCTGATTTTAAACCACATAATTGAAGAATTCAGACAACAGACCTATTCGGTTTTGTGTTTTGGCCAAGAAATACAGCACGGCAACTATGCGGGCTGCGTAAATGGCAGTTCTCTACTAAACATTAAGAGAAATACTACTAAAATCAGGTTGCACTATTACCCTGCAAGGCAAAGGCAGTCACGAAATATGGTATATAGCCCGATCATAAACAAATCGTTTACCGCTCCTATTACCCTGGCATCCAGACATATGGCTAATGTCATTTTGAAACAAGCAGGATTGGCGAAAAGTTTTTAAGTGCAAGTTAACATCCACAAATCTTTGATCTAGCCTATCCAGAAAAATTCAGTCCTTTGTAGGTGCGGATTTATTCGCATCGTGCGGATAAATCCGCACCTACAGCGACATACAAACACCAGGCGGATAGAACCTATCTGGACGTCTGTTCATACAATATCGCGCCTGACGACTACAGCCTCCGTCCATGTCATCATCATTCCAGTCAACTTTTATCATGAAAATTAATCACCTCATTACACCATTGCTAATTCTTTTTTTAACGGGTTGTGCTTCAATGACTGTTACGCCCGATAGGTGGAGCATAGAGCCAGTCAGTCGTTATGATTCCGGCCATGAAAAAGGCACGGAAATCATCAGTGTGCAGCAATCTACATTAAGAGCCGTACTCAGCAATTTCGAGACTGGCGAAGTCGATTTACTGGATGTCAGTCAGCCGCAGCATTTGCAAAGAAAAGCCCGTTTTGCACTGGATCTATGCAAAGGAGAGGAATTAACCTCGGTTGCCTTTCACCCATCGCTCGATCTGTTTGCTGCGGTAATTGATGCCGGCAACAAACCGGGCAGGCTGGAAATTCGTTCGGCATCAACAGGCTTGTTGATTGACCGAGTAATCGTGGGGTTTGGACCAGATGCGGTGGTTTTTTCAACGGACGGCGGTCTAGCCATGATAGCCAATGAAGGAGAAGATTTTTTGTTTGAGCCGTCAACAAAACAATTTTTCACTCCGGAAGGCAGTATTTCAATTGTTCGCTTGAATAAATCCGGACATATCATTCGCCATAAAAATCTGGAGCTGGCTAACATGACTTTTCATGAAGGTTTTGTCGTGACTCAGGGCGGCCGGTTTATGGAAAGAGAAATCGACTGGAATGGCGACGGCCTCATTAGCAAAAAAATGGATTTTGATGGCAATGGCGTTATTGAGAAGAAAAAAGTCATCTTGGGTCACTTCGAAGGTCATGATATTTTTGGCACGGAAACCGATGGCGAACGGAAAATATTAATCCCCATAAAAACCCATTCTCCAGCCTTGTTAGAACCGGAATATATTGCCATTTCACCTGATGCAAGCAAAGCCTATGTGACCTTGCAGGAAGACGATGCAGTTGCAGTCGTCGATTTAATTAATGAACAGGTCATCAGCTACTACGGCTTGGGAGCGGCCCGGCATAAAGCCGATGCACGCTACGAAGGCTGGGTGAAATTTGACCAATCGATGACAGGTCTGCGTGAACCCGACGGGATTACAACGGTAGCCAATGGCCGTTATTTCGTCACTGCCGATGAAGGGGACACCGACATAGATAGTTCTGTAGCTTCAGATGGTCAAGCAATCAGTGGAGGGCGTACGGTCAGCGTATTCGATGCGGCAACAGGGACATTGCTTGGCGATACCGGCAATCAGCTTGATGAAATTGCATTTGCAAATAAAGTCTATCCCGAGCGGCGCAGCGGTAAAAAAGGCTCTGAACCCGAAATGCTGGTTGCCTTCGATCTGGACGGCATTCCTTTTGTTGCCGTCGGCATGGAAAGAGCCGGAGCGGTCGAGTTGATTTCCATGGCTGATCCCTTTCACCCTAAAGTAATCGCCCTTGGCAAAATTGCCGGCGATGAAGACAAGTCGCCCGAAGGAATCGCCCATTTTGTAGTGGATGGCGAGCATTATCTTCTTACTGCCAATGAAATGAATGGCACCGTGGAGTGTTTTAAAATCATTCGAAAAAATGCGGCTACATCAATTCAATGAGCCAGCGTATATTTATGCTATCTGTCTATATATAACTTCCAGTATATTAATACGGTGTGCCACTGCCCACTGCATCGATAAAGTTGTAATACAATGGGTCAGAGCGCCTTCCGTAAAAATGATTGTAAGCTGTAAAGAAAGCCTGAAGCCAGCGCAGCAGGTAGATTACTAAACGTTTTATGAGGAACAAACCATGATAAAAACAGAAAGCAACGCTATTGAAATAAAACAGATGCAGCAGAAAATGCAGGATTATTTTCAAACGCATTGGAAATTGTTTTTGGCCGAAGGCATTTTCCTTATTATCCTGGGTATTATTGCTATTTTAGTGCCTCACTTTTTTACAGTGGCCTTAGTTGTCTCGTTAGGCTGGATTCTTCTGTTTGGAGGGACATTTCTTATTATCCGGTCCTTGCTTTTTTTCCGTATGCCCGGTTTTGGCTTGTGGCTCTTTATGGGGATTTTGCAGTTTGTCATAGGTTTTCTGTTTCTTGCACAGCCACTTCAGGGAATACTAACCTTGACAATGCTGATGACACTGTTTTTTGCATTGGAAGGCGTCGCTAAAATTTCTTTCGCAGTCATGATGCGGCCACTGGCCCACTGGGGCTTCGTACTTTTCAGTGGGTTAACGGCTTTAATATTAGCACTGGTCGTTTGGATGGGTTGGCCAGGAACAGCAGAGTGGCTATTAGGCCTGCTTTTTGGCATTAATATGTTTTTTGGGGGCTGGTCACTGGTTAATATAAGCCTGAAATACAAAGACAGTCATTAAGTGCTCAAGTAATAAGAATGTTGTTACCGATGTAGTTGGCTCAGAAAATGACAAGCCGTCCAGAGCGATGGAGCTGGATGAGGGGAAACCTCTTAAGCCCTTCATCCCGATCTTCTCCATTAGAGGGAAAGTGATACATTACCCAAATTTGATAATATTGGGTATTGAAGCATCCGGTTTCACTGTCGTGGCAACTATCGGTTTATTACATTTATTTCAAGGAGAAAACAGCTAATGCAACTTAAGAATATGTCTATTGCCAGAAAGTTATCTGTAATTTTGGCCGCTGCCGCCGTTATATTAGTTATTGGCCATGAACTGGAGCTTTATCTTCCTGATCTGGAATTATGGATTGAGAATCTTGGAGCGTTTGCGCCGCTGGGCTTTATCGCGTTATTTGTAGTTCTGACACCCGTTTTTGTATCAGTCGATACATTGTGTTTTGCAGCGGGTTTATTATTTTCACTCGGTGCTGGTGAGCTTTACATCATTATTGCAACGTATCTGTCTTCAGCGCTTATTTTTTTTCTGGGGCGATATTTAATTAAGGATAGAGTCGTCACTTTTATCGCCAAACATAAGCAGTTAGCCGCACTGGATACCACGATTACTAGTCAGCCATTCAAACTGATGTTTTTGTTACGGCTGACGCCTCTGCCATTTGCAATGCTCAGCTATGCATTATCTGTCACACAAGTCAGATTCTGGCCTTATCTGGGTGCAACCACCGGTATTTTAATATACAACGCCAGCTTGGTTTACATGGGTTATACCACCAAGCATCTGGCTGGTTTAGTCAGCGGATCAGCGAAGCAGGGCGGTGTTTCTTATCCTCTGTTGGCGTCAGGTGTAGTGATTTCATTGCTGGTATTGTTTTACGTAACCAAAATAGCAGGTGAAACTATCAATCGGCTGAGTTCAGAAAAATCCAGCCCATCATGTTAATGGAATTTTACAGCGGCGTCCCACCCCTGCTAGTGCAATTTATCATGACCGTGGCCTTTTCTTTTGTTGTCGGCCTTGAGTTTCGCAGCTACCATCATACCAATGACTATAAACTGCATTTTGGCAGTACCCGTACCTTTGTTCTGATCGGCATATTGGGTTTTATCCTGTATACAATGGATGCCAGCCGGCTATTGTTTGCTGCGGGTTTATTGTTACTGGGAGGTCTGCTGCTGGTTTTTTACTGGCGGCTCTCTGCAGAAAGGCTGTTTTCGCTGTTCAGCACGTTATTTGCACTCTTAATCTATTTGATAGGCCCCATCGCAAGCCTATTTCCCAACTGGTTTCTGGTGCTTTTTATTGTCTTACTGATCTTGTTACTGGGTGAAAAACCACTGATTCATCGTATTTCCGATCGGCTGGCAAATGAAGAAATAGTCACACTGGCGAAGTTTCTGATAATTTCCGGCGTTATTCTGCCCTTGCTACCCGATCAACCCATTGCTCCGATGCTGCCAGTCACTTACTACAGAGTATGGCTTGCGGTTATCATCGTATCCGGTTTTTCTTATCTGAGTTACCTTGTTAACAGTTATTTCTTCAAAAGCCGAAGCCTGTTGATTACCGGGATATTGGGCGGGCTTTATTCCAGCACGGCCGCGACTATTGTTATCGGACGCCGCGCTCATGGCCTGGAAAGCATTTCGGGGCGCCGGGTATCGTCAGCGCTGATTATGGCGACAACCATGATGTACATCAGGTTACTGGCGATTATTTTTGTGTTCGACCGTGGAGTGGCCGTACAGTTATTGGCGCCTTTTATAATTATCATTGTTATATCCTTATTAACGGCCATTGGTTTGCTGACCGTTAAAAACAATGCGCCTGAATTACACGATGTCAGTGAAATTAAGCACCCGCTGGAATTATCAACAGCCATCTTATTTGCCTTGCTATTCATGCTGTTTACGTTTGTAACCCAATATGTAACCAGTAATTATGGTAGTCACGGTCTTAAGTCCCTAGCCATTATTGTGGGTTTCACTGATATTGACCCGTTTATCCTGTCATTGCTCAGCGGCAAATTTACCGTATCCGATACGGTCATTGTCTCCGCAGTCATATTGGCCAGCGGCAGTAATAATTTGCTAAAGGCGGCTTATGCCATTGCTCTGGCACGAAACAGTTCAGTCTTGTTTGCAGCGGCGTGGCTAACATTTTTGTTCGTGATCTCAATTTTGTATGCCTATAAATATGCCTGGTGATAGTCTATTGGGCCATAAAGGCATAGTGTTTATAAAAACTCAATCTTTATAAAGAAGGCGATTTATGGAACCTCAACGTAATAATAAACTGATGACAAAAGTACTCATAGTGGGACTGGTAATCGCCATTTTGAGCTATTTATTTCATCCTGACGTTGGACAATTTAGCATTATGATGAACGGCGAGCCTGTTGCAGACCCGTTAGTTCGTTTTGCCGCCATTCCGACATTTTTAGTGATTATGCTCATCACTGGCGTGCTTATGGTATTGCTGTTTTTAGGGGTTGGCGTGTTCATATTTATGGCCGCCACGTTTATTGCATTACTGGGGATTGCCGTTGCCGTGCCATTTTTCTGGCCGATACTGCTTATTATTTTTCTGATAATCGCGCTGATGTCATAACCCTAAAGGCTGATTTCTCAAGATGCAATCATGTCATTTTGCAGATAAACTCTCCGCATAATTGAACATTACAGGCATCAACTTAAGGCATAATACCATAGAGACACGAAGCTATTATCTTGGT
>NQJI01000243.1 GCA_002256705.1 Methylococcaceae bacterium NSM2-1 | reverse complement strand
GCAGGTACTGTACAAGTTACCCACTATGTCAACTTCGACGCCTTCAGGACCAGCATTGACTCCTGTATCGCCGATCCTGTTACTTCACTTCAAGGCCACCAAGCAAACACTAATGACCATGAACTTTCAATTGTTTTAAAAAAACCCGATAACTTGACCGTTCAAAGTATAGTTGCTGGTGCAATAGCGTAGTGTATTGAGCCGGGCGAGCGATACTGGCTATCATCATCCACATTTTTCCAGACAGTGAATAATTTTGCCTGCTTGCAAGGTATGAGTAACTCGGCCTTTTAGTGTCTGTCCCCAAAACGGTGTATTAACTCCCTGACTTTTCCAGTTGTCTGAATTAACTTGCCACTCTAATTCCGGGTCAAAAATACACACATCTGCCGCGAAGCCAACAGTTAATGCACCGCTCTTTATATGTAGAACTCGAGCCGGATTTTCACTCAGTGATGCTATACCCTGCTCCAGGGTTATGGCGCGTTGCGCCACCAATTTTAGCATTAATGGCAGCACTGTTTCCAATGATGAAATTCCGGGTTCAGTCTCTGGAAATGCGCCCAGCTTGGCATCTATATCATGGGGTTGATGGTCGGAACAAATACTGTTAAGCGTGCCGCTGGCCAAGCCTTGTTTCAGATACTGCTGGTCTGCTTCGGTACGCAAGGGCGGTAACACATGATAGTTACTATCAAAAGGAATGATGTCATTTTCTGTCAAATGCAGTTGATGTATGGCAACATCCGCACTCACATTCAAGCCATACTTTTTTGCCTGAAATATTTTAATCACTGAACGTTTACAGCTTAGCTGTCCGAAATGTACGCGGCAACCGGTTAACTCAACTAATTCCAGACATTGGGCCAAGGCGATTGTTTCCGCCTCTTCTGGAATACTGGGCAAGCCATAGCGGGTTGCAACAGTGCCTTCATGAGCGCAACCGTTATTGCCCAGCCAATGATCGTTAGGCCGAAACATAACCAACAAATCATGACTTGCCGCATATTCCATGGCCCGCCTTAATATCAGCAGATTTTTCACTGACTGATTGGCATTGCCGACTGCGATACAGCCGGCCTGTTTGAGCGATAACATGGCGCTTAATTCAGTGCCTTCCAGCTTCTGGGTCAACGCTGCAATCGGATAGATTTGCGGATAGTTGGCTTTTTCCGCCAGCTCCTTGATGAGTTCTGCAACAGCGGGTGTGTCAATGACCGGACTGGTATCCGGCTGTAAACACATGGTAGTCACACCACTACTTGCCGCGGCAGCTGTTTCACTTTTGAAAGTCGCTTTGCGGCTTTGTCCAGGTTCACGCAAGCGGGTACTTAAATCGATAAAACCCGGACAGACTATTTGATTATGCGCGTTAATGATGGTATCAGGCTTAAAACCAGCAGGTTCGTTGGTTACGGAAACGATTTTGCCGTCAGCGATATAAACACAGCCGATGCGATTTATGTTGTTGACAGGATCGATGATTCTTCCCTGTTTGATGTGGATTTGAGTCATCACATGGCTCCCTGTTTCTGCATGGCCATTGCCATGATAGCCATACGAATGGCTATGCCATTGCTAACCTGTTTGAGTATGACTGACTGCGGGCCATCGGCAACTTTTGAATCGATTTCCACGCCCCGGTTAATGGGACCGGGGTGCATGACAATAGCATCGGGTTTGGCAATTTTCAGTTTATCTTCAGTCAGTCCGAAACATTTGAAATATTCGCTTTCACTGGGCAATAACGCCGAACTCATGCGCTCCTTCTGTAAGCGCAACATGATAATGACATCAATATCCTTAAGCCCTGCGGTCAAATTATGTGAAACATTCACACCTAAACTTTCAACATGCGCCGGCAATAGGGTCTTGGGAGCAATCACTCTGACTTCAGCAGCTCCCAAGGTATTTAACGCCTGAATCTGTGATCTGGCGACTCTGGAATGCAGTATATCGCCAATAATAGCCACTTGCAGATTTGAGAAATCCTTTTTTATCTGCCGGATAGTAAACATATCCAGCATGGCCTGTGTAGGATGAGCATGCTGCCCATCACCCGCGTTAATAACACTGATATGTGGCGCCGTTTGCTGGGCGATAAAGTGAGCTGCGCCGCTGATCGCGTGACGCACCACAAACATATCGACAAACATGGCCTCCAGATTGCGTATGGTATCGAGCAGACTTTCACCCTTGGATGTTGAAGAGGTCGAAATGCTCATACTTAACACATCGGCTGATAAGCGTTTGGCGGCCAATTCAAAGGTCGTTCGTGTACGAGTGCTGTTTTCAAAAAACAGATTGACGATGGTTTTGCCCCGCAACAATGGGACTTTTTTAATCTGATGATCGCCTATGCCGACAAAAGATTGTGCTATATCCAGAATTTCTGTCAACAGGCTTTTGTTCAAACCTTCAATGGTCAAAAAGTGCTTAAGTTTGCCTTCCGAATTTAACTGGAGGTTATCAGTCATAGTTTATGCTGCCGCATCGATTGTTTGCAGATGAATAGTCAGTGGTTCGGGGCCGGTTAATT
>NQJI01000242.1 GCA_002256705.1 Methylococcaceae bacterium NSM2-1 | reverse complement strand
TGTGAAGATGGTTCATCAGTACCCGTTACTGTTCTCCAGATTGACTCAAACAGAGTTACTCAGGTTAAAAGTGTTGATGTTGATGGTTACCGTTCAATCCAAGTAGCAGCGGGCGATAAAAAATCTTCAAGAGTCAATAAAGCAATGGCTGGTCATTATGCAGCGGCTAATATGACGGCTGGACGGGGTCTTTGGGAGTTCAGGCTCGAGGATGGTGAAGGCGCAGATTTATCTGCCGGTTCCCAATTATCGCTGGATATTTTTACTGCAGGTCAAGTTGTTGACGTGCAAGGAAGAAGTATCGGTAAGGGATTTGCTGGTGGAATCAAGCGACATCATTTTAGTATGCAGGATGCTACACATGGTAACTCGCGCTCGCACAGAGTGCTTGGTTCGATTGGTATGTGTCAAACACCGGGGCGTGTATTTAAAGGCAAAAAAATGGAAGGTCATCTCGGTAATGTGAAAACAACCATTCAGAATCTGACTATTCATGCTATTGATACAGAGAGAAATTTAATTTTAGTAAAAGGCGCTGTGCCTGGTGCTAAAGGCGGTGATGTAGTGATTACACCCGCAATGAAAATGCGAAATAAAGGTTAAGCCATGGGTTTGCAAATACCTGCTTTAAATGAACAAGACTCTTCCGGAAAAGCGGAGGTAGCTGAAGCTATTTTTGGTCAGTCTTTTAATGAAACATTAGTACACCAATTGGTGACCCGCTATCTGGCTGGCGCTCGTGCGGGTACCAAAGCCCAAAAAACGCGATCTGATGTCAGTGGTGGTGGTTCAAAGCCATGGAGACAAAAAGGGACAGGCCGCGCAAGATCTGGTACTATACGCAGTCCAATCTGGCGTACGGGTGGTGTTGCGTTTGCAGCAAGACCAAGATCTTATGAGCAGAAGCTAAATAAAAAGATGTTTCGGGTTGGAGTACGATCAATTTTGTCTGAATTGCTCAGGCAGGATCGATTGGTAGTGAGCAGCGATATTCTTCCTGCTACAGCTAAAACCAAAGAGTTAAGCGAAAAATTAAAAAAGATTGATGCTAAGCGTATATTGATTGTTGTAGAAAGTGTAGATTCGAATTTGGCATTGGCTTCAAGAAATATTCCGTATGTAGAGGTTATTGAGGCTGTGAATTTAAATCCAGTGCTATTAGTTTCAGCCGATAAAGTAATAGCTACACCAGGTGCATTGAAACAATTAGAGGAGCGCTTGGCATGAGTATAAACAAATATCAGTTAGCGGGAGTGCTTGAGTCGCCGATTATCTCTGAGAAGAGCACGAATGCCGCTGAAAAAAATAAACAATTTGTTTTTAAAGTGCAAAAACAAGCGACAAAAAAACAAGTTAAAAATGCGGTAGAAGTAATGTTTGGTGTAGAGGTTGATTCTGTTCATGTTTTGAACGTTAAAGGCAAACAGAAAAGAGTTGGTCGTTCATTAGGCCAAAGATCAGATTGGAAAAAGGCTTACGTAAAGCTTAAGTCTGGTCATGACATAGAATTCTCTGCTGCTTAATTTATTAAAGTGATAGATCAATAGGAAACGGTAGAAAGCATGGCGATTGTAAAGTCAAAACCGACGTCACCGGGATCACGGTTTGTAGTACGCATCAAGAATGATGAGTTACATAAAGGCAAACCATTTGCACCTTTACTGAGTAAAAATAGTAAAAGTGGCGGTCGTAATAATCAGGGGCGTATAACAACGCGTCATATCGGTGGTGGTCATAAGCAACACTACCGTGTTATTGATTTTAAAAGAAATAAAATTGATATTCCTGCTGTTGTTGAGCGTCTGGAATACGATCCGAACAGAACTGCTAACATTGCCCTGGTTTTGTTCAGGGATGGTGAGCGTAGGTATATTATTGCACCAAAAGGCCTGGTTGTTGGTCAGGAAATTCTTTCCTCAGAAACTGTTCCAGTCAAGGCGGGTAATTGTATGCCGCTAAGAAATATACCTATGGGTACAACTGTTCACTGCGTGGAGTTAAAGCCAGGCAAGGGTGCGCAAGTAGCCAGAAGTGCAGGTACATCTGTCCAGTTGGTGGCAAGAGATGGTGCTCACGCAACAATTAGAATGCGTTCAGGTGAAATGCGTAAGGTTATGGCTGATTGTCGAGCTGTAATTGGTGAGGTATCAAATTCCGAACATAATCTGGCTTCTCTCGGTAAGGCAGGTGCATCAAGATGGCGAGGTGTTCGTCCTACCGTTCGTGGAGTAGTAATGAATCCGGTTGATCATCCACATGGTGGTGGTGAAGGTCGTACATCGGGTGGTAGGCATCCTGTATCGCCCTGGGGTATGCCAACTAAGGGATACAAAACAAGAAAAAACAAACGTACTGATAATATGATTATCAGACGTCGTAAGCAGAAATAGAGAGGAATTAGCGTGCCGCGTTCAATTAAAAAAGGTCCTTTTATTGATCATCATCTTCTAAAAAAAGTTGAAGATGCTGTAAGTAGCAATAATCGGAAACCGATTAAAACATGGTCAAGAAGATCAATGATTATTCCAGATATGCTGGGCTTAACT
>NQJI01000241.1 GCA_002256705.1 Methylococcaceae bacterium NSM2-1 | reverse complement strand
ACCTCGGAATTATTCAGCCTGCCGGGGCAAATAGAGAGAGTATTGAAACTGGATGATGAAATTAAAGCATTATCCGAGCAATTTGCAGAAAAACAGCATGCATTATTTCTCGGAAGAGGAACGCATTATCCTATAGCCATGGAAGGCGCATTAAAGTTGAAGGAAATATCCTATATCCATGCAGAGGCTTATCCGGCGGGAGAGTTAAAACACGGCCCCCTGGCATTAATAGATGCAGACATGCCGGTTGTTACCGTAGCGCCCAACAACAGTCTGCTGGAAAAACTGAAATCAAATATACAGGAAGTGAGTGCCAGGGGTGGACAGTTGATTGTATTTATGGATGAAACATTAGCCACTACCCATGATGGCAATGTACAGATTGTGAAAGTACCGCAAGTCGAAAATGAAATATCCCCGATAGTCTATACCATCCCCCTACAGCTATTATCCTACCATGTAGCCGTATTAAAAGGTACTGATGTAGACCAGCCGAGAAATCTTGCGAAGTCGGTTACGGTGGAGTAGGGCATTACCGGTCAGTAATCGGGTTGTAGTCTGAGAATAAAGTTTCACTTCGAGTCTCTTTTGCCCTATAACTGCAATGGTTATGGGCAAAAGTATTTTGATTCCGGCAAGAATCTCCTTATCCTATACATCTTCCATCATGATCCTGATCCATTCAAAAAAATACAGTTAAGGCAATACGACCATAATCAAACTGGCTGATACAGAATTTACCAAAATCATGCTTGCTCAAACTGACAATACTCTGTGCGGTTACGGATGTGGAAAGAAGCATAAAATGACTCGCAAAAGATACTTCCTCATCACCCGCCTTGGGGCTGGATAGTCATACAATATTTTGGAAGCGATAGGCGACGCGTTATCCTGCCGGAGATGGATTGAAAAACCATTTTACCAATCCTCACGCCTTTTTTGAAAACGGTTTCCAGCAAGCTCCACTAAAGGATGGAACCCTTTCCAGGCCATAGATTTATCAGATTCCAGGGCAGCCTCCACGGTATTTAATAGCGTTCCGTTCCATATGGTTTTCAAGAATCCCCAACAGCACTCGATGGGGTCAGTGTGCTGTGATACGGCGGATAGTAAGCCAGCATGAATTCAAGATCATGCTTACCTGCTAACTCGGTCAGACGCTTCAAAACTGGGTCCGATGACCGGAATTGTGCGGCTCATTATCCAGGTTGATAGCCAACTGCTTGATATGGCATTATTTGTCTTTATTGCCTCCCACCCGTGTTCAAGGCCATCGAGAATAAGATATCACTGGTTTCAAATGTGGCACCAAAGAGTGCCGTGAGCTTATTACTTATCACTTCAATTATATACTCTATAGAGCAGCAACGATTTATCCCAAAACGAGTAGATGAGCACAGTAAAACGAATAGCCGAAGCAGTCACACAAGGTTTGCCAAGTACTGCGGGACTTTAGCAGCCCGGAGGCGCGTAAACTATCCTTGGCGGTTGGTGCCATGATTGAAGGCCAAACACCGAATACAGTAGAGTTGTATAACCTATTGCCGCTGGACACCGAACGCCAGGACATAAGGGAACAATGGCTAAGACGCTTGTTAAAATCACCGGCATTACGCTGAGAAGTGGTCATGGCACCATTTGCGCAAGCAGAGTTGCAGCATGCGGGACAAAACGATCAGGTCATTCTGCTCGGCATGGATCAAACCAATCTGGGTGACCGGATGGCCGTGCTGATGATCACCCTGCGAGTGGGTGCGCCAGTCGCTGCCTTTGCGTGGTTGGCGGAAGAAGGCGCGGCTAACATCGGCTTCGCCAAGCGGAAGATACTGTTGGACAGCGTGCTAACGTGGATTCCGGGCAGCGCAAAAGACATGCTGTTAGCCGATCTATTTTATCCGTCGATCGGTCTTTTCCAATGGTTAAAAGTCCAGGCTTGGCATGTCCGATTGCGTCTGAAAGGCAATCGGTTTTCAGCTGGAAGATTCGTAACTGGAACATGCAGACCGTCTGGAACGGTTGATACTGATCATGGCGTTAGCCATGCATTGTGCGTCCGGATTGGTCAGGGGATGCCATGCAACGTCCGACACAGCTAAAAAAAGAACGCGCAGATAGATCCCGGACACTGGAGCTTTAAAAAACTCCCCCCCCCGCAACATGCCTGTCCTGGTTCACTCGGGGGACTGCGATATCTGAAAGATGTTTGCATAAAGAACTCCCCTTGCCAGGTTTCTCAGTTGTTTTACGAAACTGACAGGCAATGAGGGGCGTTGCATTTATAGGTTGAATTTGCCTTTTTTTCATGCTAAAAGAAACGCCACCCTGTTATCATTCTCCCTTTATTTGTGACAGTGCTAATGAACGATTACGAATCCAGATTTCGCCATTGTGTCGCAGGCAAATACGCATTTTTTTCAATGGCTCTCGCACCTGAGCCGACTTCCGCCACATTGGCGGAAAACGGAGTTGCTCCGCTTAACTACTTTTTACACAGTTACGGTCCGGCCTCAACGCCCACAATGTATTTGGGATGGGTGTTTGTCGCACTTTTGG
>NQJI01000240.1 GCA_002256705.1 Methylococcaceae bacterium NSM2-1 | reverse complement strand
CCAACCCCGGTATATCGGAAGCATCAGCAGGTGGCGGGTATAAACCTTTACGTTGCATAATATCGGGGCGATTAACGCCGGCGGCGGCTGTTTTGATTAATACCTGATGATCCTCGGGTGTGGGAATGGGGCGTTCAGTCAGTTTTAGGGCATTGGCTTCTATTTCAATGGCTCGCATGCTGTTGGTAAGCGCCATAAGTTGAGTTCTGTAAAAGGTTGGATGCGGTTATTATATGCTTCGGATATTTTCATAAACAATGTGTTGGTAGGATAAAACAGATGATTCGTGCAGGTATTGTGGGTGGAACGGGTTATACGGGTGTTGAATTGTTGCGGATTCTAGCCTTGCATACCGGGGTTGAAATAGCGGTGGTGACTTCACGCGCAGATGCGGGTTTAAGGGTGGATGCCTTATATCCCAGCTTGCGCGGCTACATAGACGTGGTTTTTAGTTCGCCAGACATGGAAACATTGGCCCAATGTGATGTGGTGTTTTTTGCCACACCAAATGGCACGGCGATGCTGATGGCTGAGCAGTTGCTGGCGCGAGGGATTAAGGTCATTGATCTTTCGGCGGACTTTAGGCTGAAAGACGCGAAAGAATGGAGTCGCTGGTATGGTATGGAACACACATGTCCCTATTTAATTGCTGAGGCGGTTTATGGCTTGCCGGAAGTAAACCGTGAGGCGATTAAAAAAGCTAACTTAATCGCCTGTCCGGGCTGTTATCCCACGGCGGTGCAACTGGGTTTTTTACCGCTGATTGAAAACGGCTTGATTAATGTTAATCATTTAATTGCCGATGTTAAATCCGGTGTTAGTGGGGCAGGGCGTAAAGCCGAGCTGGCTACCTTAATGAGTGAAACTGGCGAAAGTTTTAAAGCTTATGCGGTGGGTGGGCACAGGCATCTGCCGGAAATTGCCCAGGGCCTTACGATGTCGGCCGGACAGCCAGTGGGCTTGACTTTTGTTCCGCATTTATCACCGATGATACGCGGAATTCATGCCACCTTGTATGGGCAACTTCTTCTCTCGGCGCATGAGAATGAGGTGAGTATGGATAATGTTCAAGCCTTATATGAACAGCGCTATCGTAATGAAGAATTTGTTGATGTATTGCCGCAAGGTTCGCATCCGGATACCCG
This sequence comes from Methylococcaceae bacterium NSM2-1, assembly GCA_002256705.1. Classification (GTDB taxonomy): domain Bacteria; phylum Pseudomonadota; class Gammaproteobacteria; order Methylococcales; family Methylomonadaceae; genus Methylobacter_C. The sequence goes on along the minus strand of NQJI01000240.1, from coordinate 3,880 downwards.
CAATGTTCGCGGCAGTAATAACTGCCAGATTTCAATCCATCAACCGCAGGGAATGCAAACGATTGTGGTTTTATCGGTGATTGATAACCTGGTCAAGGGCGCAGCGGGGCAAGCCATTCAAAATATGAACTTGATGCTTGGGTTGAAAGAAGACACCGGTTTGAAGATAATAGCTCTATATCCATAAATCTTGACTATAACGCTGGGTATAGTCATAATCCAGTTAACTTTAATTTTTTATAGCGTATGTTATTTTATGGCTAATCCAATTATTTTTACTGACAGTGCTGCTTCTAAAGTAAGCGAATTAATTGCCGAGGAAGGTAATGATAATCTGAAATTACGCGTGTATGTTTCAGGCGGTGGATGTTCAGGTTTTCAATATGGTTTTACTTTCGATGAAGAAGTCAATGAAGATGATACCAGCGTTGAAAACGGTGGTGTCACTGTGCTGATAGATTCGATGAGTATTCAGTATTTGGCGGGCGCTGAAGTTGACTACAAAGAAGATTTATCAGGCGCGCAGTTTGTTATCCGTAACCCTAATGCGACCACGACTTGTGGGTGTGGCTCTTCTTTTTCGGCTTGATAATCCAAGGGGCGGCTGAACAGTCGTCCTTGTTTCATGTCAGTAATAAAATTAAAGTAGAGGTGATTTTTAATTTTTACCTCTACTTTTTTGATCAATTCCATCGCTTGCAACTTATTGCTGAGCAATAAATCCAATCCATTGAAAAGTAGTTATCACCAATTCATTTGGACACTATGGAGCCAAGAACAGACACAATCTTAATATAGAAACTGTCCACGGAGATACATTCTATATTGAGGCTTCAGTACAATGATAATCAATTATAGTCATCCTGGTTTTTAGCAAATAAAGATTTTGCTTTGGTTTTGTTAAGTTCAGCTAACACGGGCCGGGTTTGTGCTTTGAAGTCGGCCAGAATCTCTGCATGTAGGGGCATTGATTGCGCCAGATTGAGTGTTTCCGGATTACGGTGAACGCCATCAACACGGAATTCATAATGTAAATGAGGGCCGGTTGCCAGGCCGGTTTGACCAACATAACCGATAACTTCACCTTGTCTTACCGGGTCGCCATTCTCAAGACCTTTTCTAAAATCAGAAAGATGTGCATAAAGTGTTTCATAGTGTTCACCATGCTTGATTATCATTACTTGCCCATATCCACCTTTGCGGCCACGGAAAACAACTTCACCATCTCCCGCTGATTTTACCGGTGTGCCGGTTCTTGCAGCATAATCAACACCTTTGTGTGCTCGAATCCTGTTGAGTATCGGGTGTTTACGATGTGTATCAAAACCGGAACTGATGCGTATATACCTGATGGCTGTCAAGAATCTGCCTTGATTAACAAATTCAGCGGCAATAATCTGGCTATCGGAAGCATTATTGCCAACCCTTGTTTCCTCATACACAACAGTGAATTCATCGCCGTGATGCAGGTTGGTAGCAAAATCGATGTCCCAGGCGAAAATATTCGTGAGCTGCAAAATTAACTCATTTGATAGGCCTGCTCTTTGTCCTGCTAACGATAGAGAGGAGTTAATAGTGCCGTGAACGCTGGTGATATGGCGTGGCGTATCATCGTTATAGTTATCCGAGTTCTCAATAAGGTCGTTTTTATTGTGGGCGGCTATAAAGGAGTGTATGCGATCATTGTTTTCAGTAGGCTCTAAAAATGAGTCACCCTGGTTTATTTGAGCCTGGAAAGCATTGATGGTTGAAGTTGTTGGAGATCTTCTATCTACCTTCCGGATACTAAAATTAGAGCGTAATTTTGTTCTTTTTCGTTTATTGGAAACACTAGAAAAATGCTTGTCTATTGCGTGTTTTTTACGGCTAGCGGCGTGCCGTGAAATCGTTTTGACGCCCTTGGCAGACACACTGGCATGTTTAAAATGGGCGGGTTTAGCGTAACTAGTCGTGGTGGCAAAAGCTAAACCTATCCATAATAGGGATGTATAAAATTTATTTTTCACGAGACGTTTGCTAAGTGGTTGGAATTTATTCAAAACAGGAACTCTAAAGTTTCACTTAAAATCATTTTAAGGGTTTTTTAAAGGTTTTACCAATTTACGGGCACTATAAAAATATTTATTCAGCCGAACTGATCATTAATTCTATAATGATACTATTCATATAGACTGAATTTGGAGATAAGAAATTGCAAGAGGACGTATTGGCAATCCTTCTAAGAGGGACTGATGAAGTTTTAATCGAACAAGAGTTAATTAAAAAGCTGGAAGAGGGGCGGCCTCTGCGGATTAAGGCTGGCTTTGATCCGACAGCTCCGGATTTGCATCTGGGGCATACTGTACTTATCAACAAATTAAAGCAGTTTCAAGATTTGGGACATGAAGTTCTGTTTTTGATTGGCGACTTTACAGGGATGATAGGTGATCCAACAGGTAAAAATGTTACCCGCAAGCCATTAACCAGAGATGAGGTTATTGATAATGCGAAAACTTATGAAGAGCAGATATTCAAGATTCTGGATCCGACCAAAACGCTCGTGATGTTTAATTCAAGCTGGATGAATGCAATGTCGCCAGCAGATTTAATTCAATTGGCTGCAAAGCATACAGTGGCAAGGATGCTGGAGCGGGATGATTTCAGTAAGCGCTTCAAAGGTGGGCAACCCATTGCAATTCATGAATTTCTGTATCCGTTAATACAAGGCTATGATTCCGTAGCAATGAAAGCAGATGTGGAATTGGGCGGTACGGATCAAAAGTTTAATTTATTGGTTGGGCGTCAGCTACAAGAAGTTTTTGGGCAGAAACCTCAAGTTGTTATAACCATGCCAATTCTTGAGGGCTTGGATGGCGTGCAGAAAATGTCCAAGTCGCTTAACAATTATATCGGTATAGCGGATGCTGCAGATGATATGTTTGGCAAATTAATGTCCATCTCCGATGAATTAATGTGGCGGTATTTTGAATTGTTGAGTTTCCGTCCGATGGCAGAAATCAAGTTATGGATGCATGAATGTGAGCAAGGTGCAAATCCACGCAATTATAAAGTGAAGCTGGCGCAGGAAATTATTGAAAGATTTCATAATTCGGAAGCTGCCCGCAAGGCACTGGAAAATTTTGAAGCCAGATTCCAGCGTGGTGCAATACCTGATGAAATGGATGAGTTGGAATTAAAAGTTGAGGGAGGCAGCTATTGTATTGCGAATTTATTGAAAGATGCCGGGCTGACAGTCAGTACGTCCGAGGCTATCAGGATGATAAATCAGGGCGCAGTAAAGATTGATGGAGAAAAGATTTCCGATCCAAAGCTGGAAATATCAGTAAATGCTGAAAACGTTTATCAAGTAGGAAAAAGAAAGTTTGCGCGAGTAAAAATAACTGCTTGACCGTACAGATTGCGTCTGTATAATACGCAGTTCTTCCGGGGCAGGGTCTTCGGAAGGGCAGGAAGTTTGAAATAAAGTTAACACGGACTGTTGACAAGTTGGCCGGGCAGGTTATAATGGTCGGCTCCTTCGGGGTCAGGTAGTTTTGCTCTGAAGTGGAACAAAAACAAACGTCGACAGGGTGTTGACAAACTGAATCGGCTCTGTATAATAGGCCGACTCAACGGGGCTTCGGTTCCACGCTCTTTAACAACTCGATCAAAATAATTTGTGTGGGTGCTTGTGATGATTGTAAGTGATGTTAACAAATAATCGACACAAGAACAACACGTAAAAAGTAATTTTAACGTTTAATTCTGTAGTCGAGCCAAGATTGGTGACTTATCTTATTAAGTCACAAACTGATTTAAACTGAAGAGTTTGATCATGGCTCAGATTGAACGCTGGCGGTATGCTTAACACATGCAAGTCGAACGGTAACAGGCCTTCGGG
>NQJI01000239.1 GCA_002256705.1 Methylococcaceae bacterium NSM2-1 | reverse complement strand
TACAATTTCTACAAATTGTTTTTACTGAAGCACGAACTTTCACAGCTAACTCCTAAGTGTTCTTGTGCATTAATTATTTTTTAAGATTGGCTTTTTTCATTAAGCCTTCATATTGCTGGGACATTACATGGGTTTGCATTTGAGAAATAAAATCCATGACGACAACCACAATAATCAATAAAGAGGTTCCACCAAAATAGAACGGAACGTTCCAGTATACTATTAAAAACTCGGGCAACAGACACACTAAAGTAATATAGAATGCACCGATTAATGTTAATCGGGTCATTACCTTATCAATGTATGAACCAGTTTGTAATCCAGGCCTGATGCCAGGCAAAAAAGCTCCTGATTTCTTTAAGTTTTCAGCAGTTTCTTTTGAATTGAATACTAAAGCTGTATAAAAGAAACAAAAGAAAATAATAGCGGTTGCATATAACATTACGTAGACTGGCTGACCCGGCGATAACATGGTTGCAATGTCCTGAAGCCAGACAAAACCTTCACTATTCCCGAACCAGCCGGCAATAGTTGCTGGAAACAAGATAATACTTGACGCAAATATCGGCGGTATTACACCGGCCATATTCAGCTTTAAGGGCAAAAAACTACTTTGCCCCCCATACAACTTACGTCCTTGTTGCCTTTTTGGGTAATTAATGAGTATTCTTCTCTGACCTCTTTCCACAAAAACAACAAGCGCAGTGACAGAAATCGACAACAGGAACAATAGTAATATAAATGCCCCATTCATTTCGCCAGTTCTGGCCAACTCAAGAGTACCGCCAATCGCTTTTGGCAAGCCCGAAACGATACCGGCAAAAATAATCATTGATATGCCGTTACCAATGCCGCGCTCAGTTACCTGCTCGCCTAGCCACATTAAGAAAACAGTACCGGTAACCAATGTTATAGTTGTAATAGCGATAAATCCAACGCCTGGATTCAAAACAACAGAAAGACCGCCAGCCGTCTGATTTTGCAAAGCCAGTGATATGCCAATAGCTTGAAATGTTGCCAGAACAACCGTGCCATAACGTGTAAATTGAGAAATCTTGCGCCTTCCGGACTCTCCCTCCTTTTTCATTTGCTCCATAGACGGTATAACGACTGTCATCAACTGCATGATAATAGATGCAGAGATATAAGGCATTATACCAAGCGCAAATAGACTTAACCGCATCAAAGCACCACCAGAGAACATATTGAACATGTCCAGTATGGAGCCACTTTGTTGTTCAAACATAACCGCAAGCGCTTTCGGGTCTATCCCAGGGACAGGTATATGAGCACCTACTCTGTAAACGAAAAGAGCACCCAGAACAAAAAGCAATCTTGCCTTAAGCTCTGAAAAAGCGCCGGGTTTGTTAGTCATCTGAGCTCTTGAAGTACTCACTTAAGCCTCTACTTTGCCGCCAGCAGCCACTATAGATTCCCTAGCTCCAGTTGTTACTTTTATACCTTTGATACTGACAGGTTTGTTTACCGCACCTGATTGAATAACTTTTGCAGTTTTTGTAAAAGCAGGAACGATATTCGCATCAATTAAAACCCTGAGGTCAATCACGTCAGCAACTAATCCGTTCAACTCACTTAATCGCACTTCAGCTGAGAATTTACTTATTTGCGAAGTAAAGCCAACTTTTGGCAATCGGCGTTGTAAAGGCATTTGTCCGCCTTCAAAACCAACCTTATGAAAGCCGCCACTGCGAGATTTTTGCCCCTTATGTCCTCTACCACAGGTTTTGCCAAGCGTACAACCAATTCCTCGACCTACACGCTTAGCTTTTTTGCGAGCACCTACACTTGCCTGGATGGTATTTAAATACATTACACTTCCTCGACTTTTAACATGTACGATATCTTATTTATCATACCTCTGTTTTCGGCTGTGTTGAGCACTTCAACTGTCTGGTTGATTTTGCGCAAACCCAAACCTTTTAAACAAGCTTGATGGCGCGGTAAACGTCCAAATTTGCTTTTTGTCATTGTCACACTTAATTTAGTACCAGCCATTGCAACTATCCAATAATCTGTTCAACTGATAAGCCACGTTTTGCAGCTATCTGGTTAGCATTGTGCATTCCGGTAAGGCCATTAATTGTTGCTCTTACAACATTAATCGGGTTACTGGTTCCTATACATTTTGCTAATACGTTATGCACACCAACGACTTCAAATACCGCTCTCATTGCTCCACCAGCAATAATCCCGGTACCTTCAGATGCGGGCTGCATATAAACCTTTGCAGCACCCGTAGTGTTCATAATGGGGTATTGTAAAGTGTCGCCTTTTAAAGAAACTTTGCGCATGTTTTTGCGCGCTTGTTCCAGGGATTTTTGAATTGCAATAGGCACTTCACGGGCTTTGCTAACACCATAACCAACTCGACCTTCGCCGTCACCAACAACTGTCAGTGCTGTGAATCCAAAAACTCTACCGCCTTTTACAACCTTTGCAACACGTCTTACATTAACTAACTTTTCTTGTAAACCATCAGTACTACCTTGAGCAGGTGCTGTAGCCATTTTATTCTCCTAAAATTTCAAGCCGGCTTCACG
>NQJI01000031.1:9672-11492 GCA_002256705.1 Methylococcaceae bacterium NSM2-1 | reverse complement strand
TAATGGTGAATACAAGGAACATATTGAAATATCGGATCGTGGTTTTCAATACGGTGATGGATTATTTGAAACGATAGCAGTTACTGACGGACAGCCTGTTTTTCTTGATCGGCACTTGGATCGTTTAAAAGCAGGTTGTCTTCGTCTTTATATTCCTTTCCCGGGTACTGGACTTCTTATCCAGGAAGCTCAAAAACTATGCCGGCATTCAAGCAAGGCCGTCCTCAAACTGATACTCACTCGCGGTTCTGGCGGGCGAGGTTATCGTCAACCTGACGTGATTCAGACTACTCGTGTATTAAGTTTATACCCATTTCCTGATTATCCTGATATCTATAAAGAGCAGGGTATAGTCGTCCGTTTTTGCAATACCCGTCTAGGCTTGAATCCAGCGCTAGCCGGTATTAAACATCTGAATCGGCTCGAGCAGATACTGGCGCGAGCTGAATGGACTGATTCCGGCATTCAGGAAGGCATTATGCTGGACAGCAACGACCATGTCATTGAAGGAACAATGACTAATCTCTTTTATATAAGGGATAATACCCTTTATACTTCATTGCTCATTCAATCAGGTGTTGCCGGGATAATGCGCAGTATTATCATGACGATATCTTCTGGCCATGGCCTTTCTGTAATGGAGCACACATTTACTAAAGATGAACTGTTATTGGCTGATGAAGTGTTTGTCTGCAATTCGATTATAGGTATCTGGCCCATCAGGAAAATCGCAAACACATTTTTTCCGGTGGGCTTGTTAACCAGGCAAATACAAATCTGGCTCGCACAATTTAAAAATGAGGCAAGCAGGGGTGATTAATAAAATCATCGTTTGTGTTTTATTGATAATAAGCTTTGCAGGTGGCTGGGTATGGCATGACTATCAAAGCGCCCTACGCACGCCCGCTGTGATCGGCAGCCCGATTGTTATAGAAATCGACAAGGGTGACTCATTTAAGCAAATTACCGATAAGCTGCTGGCCAAAAGCCTGTATTTTAAACCGTTCTGGTTTAAAGTTATCGCCGTTCAGAAAAAAACACTCAAAAAACTTAAAACAGGAGAATACGAGCTGGCGCCTGGTTTGACGCTGCCCGAAATATTAACTCTGTTTGTACAAGGAAAAACCAGGCAGTATGCGATTACCTTTCCAGAAGGCTGGAGTTTCAAAGAAATACTGCAGGAGGTTGAGAAAAACCCTAATCTTGAACATACCTTGCATAACGTTGATTTTGAAGTGTTAATGTCCCAGTTTGGGGCCGACATAAAGCACTCGGCAATTGCTCTACCTGCTGCATCCATGCAGTCGCCTGAGGGTTTGTTTTTTCCTGACACCTATTTTTTTGAAAAGCATACCTCTGATGTTGCATTATTAAAAAGAGCCTACGATAAAATGCAGTTAGTATTGAAGCAGGAATGGAGCAATAAAGCTGAGACTTTGCCATTCAAAACGCCTTATGAAGCATTGATACTTGCTTCAATTGTAGAGAAAGAAACCGGGGTGGTTGCCGAGAGGCCGTTAATAGCGGGGGTATTTACACGCAGACTTCAAGCAGGCATGCTGCTACAAACCGACCCTACGGTCATTTATGGCATGGGGAAAAATTATCAGGGTAATATCAGTTATAAAGATTTAAAAACAGCCACGCCTTACAATACTTATGTAATTAGAGGCTTGCCACCAACCCCGATTGCCATGCCGGGACGTGATGCTATTTATGCGGCCCTGCACCCTGATAATAGCAATACCCTGTATTTTGTAGCCCGTGGTGACGGTACTCATGAGTTTTCTGCTACATTAAAAGATCATAATCTGGCGGTT
>NQJI01000031.1:0-9655 GCA_002256705.1 Methylococcaceae bacterium NSM2-1 | reverse complement strand
TCTGACTTTTATAAGGGACTACCTACAACAGCATAACATTACTGTTGTTGTTACGCGCGAGCCAGGGGGCACGGTGCTGGCCGAAAAAATACGCCATTTATTGCTGGACAAGGACAGTGAAGCAATTTCAGAACAAGCCGAATTATTGTTGATTTTTGCTGCCCGTGCGCAGCATATCAAGCATGTCATTGAGCCCGCACTGGCACAAGGAGATTGGGTGCTTTGCGATCGCTTTACCGATGCCACTTATGCTTATCAAGGCGGAGGGCGAAATATGCGCATTAGTACGATAGAGTGGCTGGAGAACCTGGTACAAGGCAATCTAAGGCCTGATTTGACAGTATTGCTGGATGCTCCTGTTGAGATAGGTATAGAGCGCGCCAGAGAACGTGGTGCTTTCGACCGTTTTGAATCAGAAAAAATCGGTTTTTTTGAGCATGTCAGGCGAGCTTATTTATTGCAAGGGGAGCTACATCCGGAACGTATTAAACTAATTAAGGCTAACCAGCCGTTAGTTGATGTGCAAAGAGCAATTGTTGATGTTATTTGCACCTTGTTAAGATGAGTATATTACCTTGGCAGCAACAAGACTGGGATCATCTGTGCGATTATAGAATGCAAAATCGTGTTCCTCAGGCTTTACTCATTACTGGAAATAAAGGTATGGGTAAGCAGCATTTAGCCAAGCAATTTGCTTTTTCCCTGCTTTGTGCGAAGCCACAAGGCAACGGATTGGGTTGTGGTCATTGTGACAGTTGTTTGCTGCTTACCGCTGAAACACATCCCGATTTTATCCAAATAGGGCCCGATGAGCCGGGAAAAGCCATTACTATCGGACAAATCCGCAGCCTGGTAACTCGTTTGACCCTAAAGCCTCAGTTTGAGTCCTATCGGGTTACCATTGTAAATCCTGCCGAGCTTATGAACAATGCAGCGGCTAATGCTTTTCTAAAATGCCTGGAGGAGCCGACAGAGCGCACAGTCATACTTTTAATTACCGATAAACCGGCTCATTTACCTGCGACTATTGTCAGTCGCTGCCAGAAACTTGCCATTGCCAAGCCCGATAAAGAAACTTTCTTTGCTTGGCTAAAACAGCAGAATGCAGAGATGCTGCAGTTTAACGTTTCCACATTATTCAGTCTGGCGCAGGGTTCGCCCTTGTTGGCTCTGGATTATGTCAATGATGGCGCGTTAACATTGCGTAATAACTGTTTCAAGGCGTGGATGGATATAGCAAAACAGCGCAGGCATCCGGCCATTATTGCCGAAGACTGGCATAAATTGCCTGAATCACCCTTAATGTTCTGGATAACGTCCTGGATTATCGACATGATTAAATGTTGCTACCAAATCAAGGCCGACTGGTTATATAATCCAGACCTGAAAGAACCTTTGCAAGAGCTGTCGCAACAACTGGAATTAAAAGAGCTTTACAAATTGTACAATTTAATGCTGATAAGCCGGCAACGACTCAATACCCAAATAAATAAGCAGACAATGTTCGAAGAAATTTTAATAAAATGGCTTGAACTTAACCTGAGCAAATGACTAATACAGAATCGGCGCCCAGACAAGGTATATTGACACTTTCAATTAAGGATAAGAGTGCTTTGTACGCAGCCTACATGCCTTTTGTTGTTAACGGGGGCTTGTTTATTCCCACCGGTCGGGACTATGAAATGGGGCAGGAAGTCTTTATGCTGTTAAATTTAATGGAAGAAACTGAACGGCTACCTATTGCCGGGAAAATCATCTGGAAAACACCTCCTCTTTCAGGAAGTTATAGATCCAGCGGCATTGGTGTGCAGTTCATCGATCAGGCCGGCGGCAGCATCGCGCGAAATAAAATAGAAACCTATTTGGCAGGCGCTTTGGCGTCTGATCGATCAACCCATACCATGTAACTTTCTCATTCATGCTGATTGATTCACATTGCCACCTGGATCGTATCGATCTGAAACCCTATCAAAATGATTTTGCCTGTTTTATGCATGAAGCAGAAGCCAATCAAATTGAACACCTGTTGTGTATAGCTATTGATCTGGAGTCCTATCCGGCCATGCTGGATTTGGTGGCAGGTTTCCAACAAATATCCGTCACTGTTGGCGTACATCCAAATGTTCAGGATTGCAAAGATCCGAGTGTCGATGAGCTCATTGCTTTAGGGCAGCCCGATAAGGTTATTGGTATAGGAGAAACTGGTCTGGATTATTTTCGCAGTGAAGGTGACCTGAGTTGGCAGCATCAGCGCTTTAGAAACCATATACGTGCTGCAAAGGCGCTAAAAAAACCTTTGATTATTCACACGCGCGAAGCCAAAAACGATACCTTACGCATCCTGAAAGAAGAGGATGCAAGTGAAGTAGGCGGGGTTATTCACTGTTTTACTGAAGACTGGGAATTTGCCAAAATGGCTCTGGATTTGAATTTTTATATTTCCTTCTCCGGTATTGTCACGTTCAACAGTGCCGCAGAAATAAAAGAAGTGGCAAAAAAAGTACCCGCCGGACGTTTTCTTATTGAAACCGATTCACCCTATTTGGCTCCTGTGCCCTTTCGTGGTAGACCAAACTATCCAACTTATGTGCGTTATGTGGCAGAACAGATAGCCGAATTGCGTGGAACATCGGCGAATAAAATAGCAGAGCTGTCAACTGAAAATTTTTACGCTTTGTTTTGAATATACCCGGTTTACGGGGTAGTCGAGGAACAATAAGAAACGCGGGAATTATTGATCAACGGTTGCCCAGCAAGTCCTTTTTAATCCTGATTATTTTCTAAGCGAATTCAGTACGTTGGGCTATGGAAAAACATAGTCGTGCCATCAAGGAAGGAGCATTAAGCTTTTCAGGAATTAATATCTTCATATGATACAAGATTTGTAATATAAGGCATGACAAAACAGCCTTACTGTTTAGTTATGGAATATTTCTGATTAGAAAGCTCAATTCATAATTTGTTTGTTTTAAACTCACTCTATAATCCGATATAGTAATTATCATTGACTTCGTCAAGTATTATGGAAGCTGTTGAAGCTACAGAGTTATATAGACGGTGTTTTAAATCTTGTAAAGGAAAAACAGCCATCAATGTGATGAAGCAGTCATTGGGGCGTCTATCTATAACTCTATGCTTGAGAGTGGTGGTCTAAAATACGGCTAGCAGAGCTGTGATAATCAATAACAGTATGATTATATGAGTTATTTAACTTAATTGCTAGCCATGTCTCCGGGCAGGTTTTTCATCATTGATCATTTGGCATTGACATCTGTCCCCTTTCTACTTTACAGTTATGTCCGCAAAACAAGTATGTAACTAACTATAACTATTAATAATAACCCTTCGGAGCACATATCATGGCAAAACCATTAATACAAATGGCATTAGATTCACTGGATTTCGACGCAACTGTCGCACTGGCAACCACAGTAGCGCCGTATGTCGATATTTTTGAAATCGGAACTCCATGTATCAAACACAATGGTGTCAACCTGGTTAGAGAGTTGAGAGCAAGATTTCCAGATAAATTACTGTTAGTCGATCTTAAAACAATGGACGCTGGTGAATACGAAGCTACTCCTTTCTACGCAGCTGGCGCTGATATTTGTACGGTTCTTGGCGTATCTGGTCTTGCAACTTGTCAGGGCGTTATCAAGGCAGCTAATGCACATGGTGCAGAAGCGCAGATCGATCTGATCAATGTTGAAGATAAAGTCGCGTGTGCAAGAGCAACTGCAGAAGCGGGTGCGCACATCATGGGTATTCACACAGGTCTTGATGCACAGGCAGCTGGTCATACTCCATTTTCTGACCTGAATGAAATCGCCTCATTAGGCTTACCCGTCAGAATTTCAGTAGCTGGCGGTATTAAAGCATCAACCGTGCAGGATGTTGTTAGAGCCGGTGCAAACATTATCGTAGTTGGCGCAGCAATTTATGGTGCAGCATCACCTGCTGATGCAGCGCGTGAAATCCGCGAATTAGTAGACGCCGTTTAATTATGCATCAGCAACTTATCATAGAAAAAATTTCAGGCATTCTTGAAGCAACAGATGATACGTATGATGTTAAGTTGACCGAAATGCTTGATAACGCCAAGCGGATTTTTATCGCAGGCGCTGGGCGTTCCAGGCTAGTTGGCAATTTTTTTGCGATGAGACTGGTACACGGCGGTTATGATGTGAGTGTCGTAGGCGAAATTGTTACGCCAAGTATAAAAAACGGTGATCTATTGATCATCATCTCAGGTTCTGGAGAGACTGAACAACTGATAGCATTCACTAAAAGCGCTAAAAAAGTTGGCGCGAAAATTGTGCTGATCTCGGCAAAAAGCGACTCAACGATTGGCGATATGGCAGATGCAGTGTTTCAAATTGGCCGTTCAGATCTATATGGTAAAGTTCTGGGCATGCCGATGGGGACTGTATTTGAACTCTCCACATTATTATTTTTGGAAGCAACCATTTCCCACGTTATCCACGAGAAAGGGATTCCTGAAGAAGTGATGAGAGAAAGGCACGCTAATTTAGAGTAATGTCAAAAGAACGAGTGGATAACCACTCGTTCTATCTCTGTTATATGACGACCAAAAAAGAACATTTCGTGACAAAATCACACAGATGATAGAAGTCACTACACGCAATTTATCAAAACAGTAAGGGGAACAATATGACTTCGCGCCGAGAATTAGCGAACGCCATACGCGCTTTGAGCATGGATGCCGTACAAAAAGCAAACTCTGGACATCCAGGAGCACCCATGGGAATGGCGGACATCGCCGAAGTTTTGTGGAACGACTTTATGCGCCACAATCCGACCAATCCACAATGGTCAAATCGGGACCGTTTCGTGCTTTCGAATGGTCACGGTTCGATGCTGATTTATTCCTTGTTGCACTTGACTGGCTACGATTTACCCATCGAAGAGCTGAAGAACTTTCGACAACTTCATTCCAAAACTCCTGGTCACCCAGAGTATGGTTATGCGCCAGGTGTTGAGACAACCACCGGCCCCTTAGGTCAAGGTATTACCAATGCTGTAGGTATGGCGATTGCAGAAAAGGCGTTAGCCGCTCAATTCAACAGGGATGGACACAAAATTGTTGATCACCATACTTATGTTTTTATGGGTGATGGTTGTCTGATGGAAGGCATTTCTCACGAAGCCTGTTCGTTGGCTGGAACGCTGGGATTGGGTAATTTAATTGCATTCTGGGACGACAATGGTATTTCCATTGATGGACATGTCGAGGGCTGGTTTACTGACAATACGCCAATGCGTTTTGAAGCCTATGGCTGGCATGTTATTGCTGATGTTGATGGACACGATCCTGTAGCGATAACTAAAGCAGTCCAAATGGCTAAAGTAATGACAGACAAGCCAACTTTGATCTGCTGTAAAACCACCATCGGTTTTGGTTCGCCAAATAAAGCGGGTAGCCATGCCTGTCACGGTGCTGCGCTGGGTCAGGACGAAATTAATCTGACCAAGGCTGCTCTGGGTTGGGATCATGAAGCATTTGTAATCCCTGCGGAAGTTTATGCCGGATGGGATGCCAAAGCCAAGGGTGCTAAAGCTGAAAAGGAATGGAACGACAAGTTCGCCGCTTACCAGGCAGCCTATCCCGAGTTGGCCGCTGAATACCAACGTCGCATGGTTGGCGAATTGCCAAAAAACTGGAAAGTTGATGCCGATGCTTTTGTAAGCGCGGTTAATGCTGAAGCCAAGACCACCGCTACACGTCTATCTTCATTGGCTGCAATTGAAGGCTTTGCAAAGCTTTTGCCTGAAATTTTTGGTGGTTCCGCAGACTTGGGTTGCTCCAATATGACGGAATGGACCGGTTACAGACCGATGCGTGCCGATAAACCTGATGCCAACTACATCAACTATGGTGTGCGTGAATTCGGCATGTCTGCGATGATGAATGGTATAGCACTGCATGGTGGGTTAATTCCATTTGGAGCGACCTTCCTGATGTTCTCGGAATATGCACGTAATGCGTTGCGTATGGCTTCCTTGATGAAGATTCGTTCGATCTTCGTTTATACCCATGACTCTATCGGTCTGGGTGAAGACGGTCCTACCCATCAACCTGTTGAACAAATTGCAACACTGCGTTTGATTCCTGGCATACAAGTTTGGCGTCCTTGCGATGCAGTTGAAACGACGGTTTCCTGGAAAGCAGCTTTTGAGCGTCAGCATGGGCCTTCTATTCTGGTTTTTTCTCGTCAGAATCTGCCTCACATACCACGTACTCAACAACAAATTGAGGCAATTTCACGTGGTGGATATATTCTGAGTGACAGCGATGGCCAGCCAGAAGCTATCATTATTGCTACTGGTTCGGAAGTTGAGCTGGCAATGAAAGCGGCTGATCAGCTAAAAGCTGCAGGCAAGAAAATCCGTGTAGTATCTATGCCTTCTACTAATATCTTTGATGCTCAAGATGCAGCTTACCGTGAATCAGTATTACCTTCTGCCGTGACCAAACGTGTCGCTGTTGAAGCGGGTGTAACCGATGGCTGGTGGAAATATGTAGGAACCAACGGTAAAATTGTCGGTCTAGACCGATTCGGCGAGTCTGCTCCAGCAGGTCAGCTTTTCAAGGAGTTTGGCTTCACCGTTGAAAACGTAGTCAAGAACGTAGAAGCAGTACTTTAGTTTTAAAGCAAAATATAGAGTAGTTACACACATTAAATTTGGAGAGAGACCCCCCTCACTTTAGATGCGACCAGCAGTCTATTATGTCGGGAGGTCTCAATCCTCTTCTTCCGACTTTTAGGTGAACAACGTGAAAAAGAATAATTTGACCAGAGGTGCATTTGCGCTATTGCTGTTAGCAAGTACCGTAGCGGGCGCAGATCAACAATACCCAGCCGCAGACTTCCAGCCAGAAGTGCTTTACCAGGATAGTGACTATATCGCCAAGAATAGCCCATCAACAACTGCAAGCAAGGCTCCTGCATCGACTACAAATGCTGCTTCCAGTGCAGCAGCAGGCAATGGTAATGATTCAAAATATCCCGCTGCAAACTTTCAGCCGGAAGTTTTGTACCATGACCCTAACTACAAACCCAGCACAGCCGTGAAAGCAACTGTATCTAAAGAAGTAAAAGAAGCAGTTGGCTCGACCACAGCAGAAAGTCAAAGTGTGAGCTCTACTGCCGCCAGTAAAGAAGAATCTTCAATGCTGAGTTATTTGATTGGTTTGGTGGTTCTTGCCCTGGCTGGATTTTATTTCTTCAAAAATCGCAGTACAGCTCCGGTTCAGAAAAAAGCTCCTGCACCTGCCAAGACATCTTATGCGCTCACGGGTGTTGCAAAGTACTTGAACAAGGTATCGGGTACGGGTGTTTCAAGATACCTGGAAAAACATGTTAAATCCGCATCGGCAACAACAGGGGTTGCCAAGTATATGGCAAAACAAGCAGCGTCCCCGAAAACAACGGCAGCGAAAGCAGCAACTGGAGTTGAAAAGTACATGCGCGACCGGGGGTGATCAATGGACCAGAATAACTTGAGTGGTTTGTTTTTCCCTGCTGTTGCAGGACTGTTTTTTTTCATGAAACGACCAAAAGTTGAGGAAATTGAGGAAGTCAAAACTGTTTATCCTGTTTATTCAAGAGATCCGAGCGGACTTACAGGCGTTGCCAGGTACCTCGATAATCAGGAGGCAATATTATTGGCAAGCAGAAATGCAAAAGAGCAGGAAAGCCAGGAACCCGTTCAATTGGTGAGTGGAGTTGCCAGATATTTAGAAAGCCGTGACCAGTTTCCAACCAGTGGTGTGACCAAGTACGTGCTGAGACAGGCTTTGGCCGCAAAGCAAAAAAAGCAGACGCTCGAGGAGGTTGAAGTAACCGGTGTTGAAAAATATTTAAAAAATAAAAAAGAAGCACCAGGACTCAGTGGAGTAGCAAAATACCTGAAATATCAGGCAAGCCTGCCGCAACCCAGTAAAGTTGCCAAGTATCTGGCAAAACAAGCTATTTTAGCTGCAACCCAAACCAAAGAAATAAAACAATCTGCAAGGCAATTTGAAGCAACGGGTGTTGCCAAGTATTTGCAACATCAGGAAAGCTTGCCGCAACCAAGCAAAGTTGCAAAATATATGGCAAAACAAGCCGCCTTGGCCGCATTGCAGGTGAAACCAGCAGAAGTTGAAGTAACTGGCGTAGCCAAATATCTGCAACATCAGGAAAGTTTGCCGCAACCTAGCAGGGTCGCCAAGTACCTGGCAAAACAGGCTGCTCTAGCTGCCAAGCAAGTGAAGCAGCCGGTAGTTCAAAAAGGGCCGACAGGGGTTGCCAAGTACCTACAACATCAGGCCAGTCTGCCGCAGATAAGCAGGGTAGCCAAGTACATGGTAAGACAAGCATTAGTCGAAAAACAAAAACTCGTTGTGACTGAAACGGGTGTTGAAAAATACATGCGTCATCAGGGTTGATAAATCCATGAGAAACAGAGACCTCAATTATAGCGTTCCTAAACAAAGTAAGCTGATGTCTCTTTTTATCCCCATATTGGGTAGACTTAGGTCAGATTTATTTCGATGATTGATGATTCTGTAACCGTCTAAACTCAGGCATTCGAGGTTGTATTTGATTATGACGCGCGAATATTCGAATTACTTAAATTTAAAAATATAAAGGTACCAGTTATGGGAAAAAATTTACTAGAACAACTCAGAAAAGTCACTGTTGTTGTGGCAGATACCGGAGACATCCAGGCAATTGAAACCTTCAAACCTCGCGATGCAACCACTAACCCGTCGTTAATTACCGCTGCTGCACAAATGCCACAATACCAGGGCATTGTTGATGACACCTTGAGATCTGCCCGTGCCAGTTTAGGGCAGACGGCTTCTGCTGCACAGGTTGTTTCCCTTGCTTTTGATCGTCTTGCTGTATCTTTCGGTCTTAAAATTCTTGAAATTATTCCAGGCCGCGTCTCTACTGAAGTAGATGCCCGACTTTCTTTCGACACTGAAGCAACCATTGCCAAAGGTCGCGAAT
The DNA here is from genome assembly GCA_002256705.1 of Methylococcaceae bacterium NSM2-1. Lineage (GTDB taxonomy): Bacteria > Pseudomonadota > Gammaproteobacteria > Methylococcales > Methylomonadaceae > Methylobacter_C. The sequence goes on along the minus strand of NQJI01000031.1, from coordinate 635 downwards.
TGATCGCTCAGTACGAAGCCCAAAACGTTTCTCGCGAACGAGTGCTCATCAAAATCGCTTCCACTTGGGAAGGCATACAGGCTGCTGCGGTTCTTGAAAAAGAAGGCATACACTGTAACCTGACCCTATTGTTTGGAAAACACCAGGCTATTGCCTGTGCCGAAAATGGCATCACTTTGATTTCTCCTTTCGTGGGACGTATTCTTGATTGGTACAAGAAAGATACCGGGCGCGATTCTTATGCACCTGCAGAAGATCCAGGCGTGGTTTCGGTGACTGAAATTTACAACTATTACAAAAAATTTGGTTACAAGACTGAAGTGATGGGCGCCAGTTTCCGCAATGTCGGTGAAATTACAGAATTGGCAGGTTGCGATTTATTGACTATTGCTCCTTCTTTATTGGCTGAGTTGCAAGCGACAGAGGGCGAATTGCCACGCAAACTGGATCCGGTAAACGCTGCTAAAATGTCAATTGAAAAATTGTCCATAGATAAAGCGACTTTCGAGCGTATGCATGCTGAAAATCGTATGGCTACCGATAAACTGGCTGAAGGTATCAGCGGCTTCGCAAAGGCCTTGGAAGCACTGGAAGAACTTCTTGCCGCTCGTTTGGCTAGCCTGGAGGGTTAAGAA
>NQJI01000238.1 GCA_002256705.1 Methylococcaceae bacterium NSM2-1 | reverse complement strand
TGTTTGGTAGTTTCAGCAAGTGTTTATATCCCGTACAAAAATTTGATTCCGATACCGAACGCCGTTATTGCTGTGATTTTAGAATGCGATGCACAAAAGTGGTTTAAACCAGCCAAAAGCCAGTTTAAAATTTATTATAAAGACGGGTTGAACATCCTTCCCAACTTTGTGGCTGAAACTGGTGACTGTCTTTTGAAGGTGGAAACCAAGCCACAAGCAGGAATGACAGACAGCAAAGTATAGGCTAAAGTCGATGCAGAGGTTAAATAGCTTGAGAATGCCAGCGATTATCTGCTGAAAAATGGTGGTAAGGCCTGGAAGTATTTATTAATTCCGCATGATGGGGTTAAAGAGAATTTTCAGTTAGGTGATTATGTACGGAAGTTCGAGCGCTTGTAGCTTTGTCAAAAAGCCTGTGAAATACAACATCTTAAAAAGACGCGATTTATCGCGTCTTTCCTTCCCTTTTAAAATCTTGCAGTAACTCACATCGCGTCGCAATTCACCACTCTCGCAAAGTGATGCCTAAATCGCTGCACCAATTTATAAATCTATAAGCCAAAACTCATGAGCTCCTTAATTAGTCCTGCTTTCAAATAAGGTTTATTGCATTTTTACGCAAAGAAACGCCAAAGTGGAACGATTCATGCTTATACTATCTAAAACAACGCTGTTGTTGCAAAAAGCCAAACTAACCGCAGGGCAATAGGAATAAAGATTATGACCATTCGCGTCGCCATTCGTCACAAAACTGCATACAGCTTCGATAGACCTGTATCGTTGTCGCCTCATGTATTTCGATTACGTCCGGCAGTCCATAGCCGAACGCCCATTAAGGCCTATACCTTGCGCATTGAACCCAAAAATCATTTTATCAATTGGCAACAGGATCCTTTTGGCAATATTCTTGCGCGTGTGGTGTTTCCTGATAAATGCCGAAAGCTTAGCGTTGAGGTTGAAGTCATTGCCGATATGACAGTTATTAATCCCTTTGATTTTTTTGTTGAGGATTATGCCGAGAACTATCCTTTTAAATATGATCCGCTTACGCTCAAGGAACTGCAACCCTATCTGGAATTGGCTGAAAAAGGCCCGTTATTATTACAATGGGTAAAAGATTTCGATGCAGGAAAGCGGCCAATCAATGATTTTTTAGTTGATATAAATCGTAAAGTATTTGCAGCGATCAGCTATAACATCCGCATGGAAGTCGGCATACAAAGCTGTGAAGAGACGCTGAAAATACGTAGTGGTTCATGCCGGGATTCTGCCTGGGTATTGGTGCAGATACTTCGCCATCTTGGGCTGGCCGCACGTTTTGTCTCGGGTTATCTGGTACAACTTACCTCGGATATAAAATCGCTGGACGGGCCGTCGGGTCCTGAGCACGATTTCACCGATTTACATGCGTGGACGGAAGTCTATATACCGGGTGCAGGCTGGATAGGCCTGGATCCTACTTCGGGATTACTGGCGGGCGAAGGGCATATTCCACTGGCGTGTACGCCTGATCCGGCCAGTGCAGCACCAGTAACAGGCGGAACTGACAAGTGTGAAGTGGAATTCGAATTCAGTAATACCGTGGAACGCTTGCACGAAGACCCTCGAGTTACCAAACCTTATACCGATGAACAGTGGTATCACATTGATGCGTTGGGACAGTATGTTGATAAACAATTAATCGAGGGAGATGTCCGACTGACCATGGGGGGGGAGCCTACCTTCGTTTCGGTCGATGACATGGAAGGCGATGAATGGAATACGCACGCTGATGGTGCAAACAAGCGTGAGCGTGCACAACAATTGACCATCCGTTTGCGTGATGTATTCGCCAAGGGGGCGATGCTGCATTACGGTCAAGGCAAGTGGTATCCCGGCGAACCTTTGCCACGTTGGCAATATGGCATTTTTTGGCGTAAAGATGGCACCCCGGTCTGGCGTAATCCAGCTTTGCTTGCCGATATTACCAAGGATTATGGTCATACCGTAAAACAGGCCCAAAAATTTATTCAGCAAATCACTCAGCGTTTAGGTCTTCATCCTCGATATATAGTCACAGCTTTTGAAGATAGTTTTTATTATCTCTGGCAGGAAGGCACCCTGCCCGAAAATGTTGACCCCCTAAAAAGCAATCTGAAAGACTCTATTGAACGCAAAACCTTAACCAAGCTATTGGATACCGGATTGGATCAGCCGGCTGGTTTTACCTTACCGGTTAAGTGGAATTGGTCTGAACAATGCTGGAAAAGTGGCCCCTGGGATTTTCGACGCGGCGCGATGTTCCTGATTCCCGGCAATTCACCCATGGGCATGCGCTTACCTTTGGCCAGCCTGCCCTGGGTTGCGCCTGATAAACGTGAATCGCAAGAACCCCAAAGTTTGTTTGAAGACTTACCCGAATTGGGAGATTATTATGGTGAGGTGACCCGTCGTTACAGCCACATCGAAGCCAAAAATATTGAACATCCGGAAATTATCGAACAGGAACCGGGTGATGATGGCGTCATGGAAGTTGAGGTTCCTCATACTGCGCTGTGTGTGGAAGCCAGAGAGGGCCGGCTATATATCTT
>NQJI01000237.1 GCA_002256705.1 Methylococcaceae bacterium NSM2-1 | reverse complement strand
TGTGTCTCGCCTTAAGTTGATAGCCTAATAAATTGCTTTGAAAGGATTCTTTTTAGAAGACGGATTTTTGCGTGTTTGTTGTCTTGCTGTCCATTTTTTAGCGGCGTGGTAACGCCAGAAATAATTAATCCCAAAATAGCCTGCTGTAGAGCAAACTATACCTAAAATCAAACAACCTGTCAGAAAGGGCAACAAAATTTCGCCGGATAATATAGCATCCAGTGAAAAGGTAGCAGCAGGGAGATTTAGAACCGTAAGTCCAACCAGATAAGCAAAATAAAATAGTGGCGGCATGGTGACAGGATTGGTTATCCAGACCAGCCCTATGGAAATAGGTAAATTTGCCCTGAAATAAAATGCGCCTATCGCCGCAATCGCCATTTGGCCGGGAGTCGGGATCCAGGCACCAAAAAGACCCACTGCAAAAGCCATAGACACAGAGCGACGATTCAAATGCCAGAGATTAGGGTCATGCAATTTATCACCCAGAAACTGAAGATTTTTGTGCTGTTTAATCACATCATGGTCAGGTATAAACTTATGTAACAGCTTTTGTATAAATTCTTTGGCCATCGTCTTTTAATGTAAAAGTTAATTTGAAACTAAGTTTATCAGGTTTTTGCCAACCTCAAAAACGCCAAGGAGCTAAATGATCGTATCTGCCCTGTCATTTCTAGCCGGACTTTCATTAGTTCAGCAATTTCCAGTATTGCCGGGTAGTCAATGGCTGATAGCCGTCACCGTAGTGGCGGGCATTATGGCATGGTTGCGTTATTGGCGGTGGCTGTTTTTTGTAATGGGCGTGCTGTGGGCAATAGTGTTTGCAATGACGAGATTAGCCGACCGATTGCCTGAGACCCTTGAGGGTATTGATATTCCGCTCAAAGGACTTATTGCCGATTTGCCGGAGCAGGATGAAAGACGAACGCGCTTTGATTTTATTGTCACCGAGTCAGCACAAAAGCTGCCCTCCAAATTAAGATTAAGCTGGTATTATCCCGATCAACAGATTAAGGCAGGTCAACACTGGTCTTTTGCAGTTAAGTTAAAGCGCCCTCATGGCAGTTTGAATCCCGGCGGATTTGATTATGAACGCTGGTTATTTACCGAAGGCATTGGTGCGACTGGCTATGTGCGGCCAAGTCCAAAACCTGTTTTACTGGGACGCGATTCTGCCTGGGCTAGGATTGCCGTTTGGCGGCAGAGTATTACCGACCGTCTGTCACTCACATTGAGTGACAGACCCAATATCGCGCTGATTAAGGCACTGACTATTGGCGATGGCAACAGTATCACGCAAAAGCAATGGGACGTTTTTCGTAAAACCGGAACGACGCACCTGGTTGTCATTTCCGGTTCACATGTGGGTCTGGTTGCCGGCTTGGTTTATTTTTTGGTGCTTAAGCTGTGGGCTTGGACAGGACTGCTGGCGTGGTCGCCGCAAAAAGTCGCCGCAGTTGCGGCGATGATTGTGGCAGTCTTTTACGCAGGATTAGCGGGTTTTTCAGTGCCGACACAACGCTCAGTGATAATGCTCGCTATCGTTATGCTCGCCATTATCCTTCAGCGTAATACCCGCCCCTTTAATACTCTGGCCGTTGCCCTGTTTGCAGTATTAGCGTTTGATCCCCTGGCGGTTTTATCAGCTGGTTTCTGGTTGTCATTTCTCGCGGTGAGTGTGATCGTTTATGCTGTTGCCGGACGATTAGGCAAATCCGGTTATTTTCTTGAGGTGACAAAAATCAATTGGGCAACCTCGGTGGGATTATCGCCGTTGTTGCTGTTATTTTTTCAACAGGTTTCCCTGATTTCGCCACTGGCCAATTTTATTGCAGTACCTGTTATCAGCCTGCTGGTGGTGCCCTTGTCATTGCTGGCGGTTTTAGTGATGTTTAGTTCAACGCTTTTAGCAAGCAAGCTGTTTATTATAGTTGACACAGCGCTGCAAGCCTTATGGTGGATATTAGTTCGCTTGGCAGAACTGCCGTTAGCAACAATAAACCATGGGCAGCCATCAGTTTGGGCGTTAGCGTTCGCCATTCCCGGCGTTTTGCTGTTTCTTGCACCGCGCGGTATTCCAGTTCGATGGCTGAGCATGGTGATGTTTTTGCCGTTAGTTTTTACGGCACCAAAAAAACCTGAAACAGGCGGCATCAACATGACCCTGCTGGATGTCGGGCAAGGCTTGTCGGCAGTCGTGCAAACTGCAAATCATTGGCTGGTTTATGATACCGGTGCCAAATTTTCAGCCGAAAGCGATATGGGACAAAGTGCGCTATTGCCTTTTTTACGGCTGGAAGGCTCAGACAAAATTGACAAATTAATCATTAGTCACGGCGATAATGATCATATCGGGGGCGCTGCATCGTTAATGCGTGGCATACCGACAGAACAGGTGCTAACCAGTGTTCCTCAGCAGTTAAGCTCTTATTCGCCGGTTATGTGCGAGGCTGGACAATCCTGGGCATGGGATAAAGTCAGGTTCACCATATTGTCACCGCAACATGCGGTTGTTTCAGAAAACAATAATTCCTGCGTACTAAAAATTCAATCTGAACATGGCACCGTGTTGTTGACGGGTGA
>NQJI01000236.1 GCA_002256705.1 Methylococcaceae bacterium NSM2-1 | reverse complement strand
CATGCACCCAGTTCGGGCGTCATCCTCGATGTCAACGATTATCCCGCACCGCATCCGTCCGCCCTGCCGATTCGCATGATCGTGCTGGAAACCGACGGCAATGACGAATGGATAGAAAGACACACTGTTGCCGATCCGTTTCAGTTAACACCTGAAGATATCAGTTTGCGCGTCGGTGCAGCAGGCATAGTCGGCCTGGGCGGAGCAACTTTTCCCACGGCGGTTAAGCTCAATATGGGGCGCGAGAACCATATTGATACGCTGATAATCAATGGAGCGGAATGCGAGCCCTATTTAAGCTGCGATGACAGATTGATGCAGGAGCGCGCCGGACAGATTATCGACGGCGTGCGTTTGATGCTGCATGGCATGGAAACCGAAAACGCCGTGGTGGCGATTGAAGACAACAAACCCGGGGCCTATCTTGCCATGCAGGCTGCCGCATTGCCCTATCCTCGGATTAAAGTGATACAAATCCCTACCCGCTATCCGATGGGTTGGGACAGGCAATTGATTCGCTATGTGACGGGCAAGGAAGTGCCGGTGGGTTGCCGCTCATCGGAAATCGGCGTAACTATTCATAATGTCGGCACCGCTCATGCTGTTCATAAAGCAATACGGCTTGGACAACCTCTGGTGAGCCGGGTTATCACCGTATCGGGTGGCGCAGTAGCTCATCCCATGAACGTAGAAGTGCCATTGGGAACGTTAATCTCTGAACTGTTCAAGTTTTGCAAGGTAGATTCAAACCAAACTGCGCGTATTATCATGGGTGGCCCAATGATGGGCGATTCCTTGCCGCACACAGGTCTGCCCACGGTCAAGGCCACCAGCGGCATACTGGCATTAACACAAAACGAATTGAAAAATACCGATGAACAGCCCTGCATTCGCTGCGCCAGTTGTGTCAGCGTATGCCCGGCGGGATTGCGGCCCCTGGATATGGCGAACAATATCCGTATCAATCAACTGGATGTTGCCGTTGATTTAGGCTTGAAGGACTGTATCAGTTGCGGTTGTTGTTCCTATATCTGTCCATCCAACATTCCCCTGGTGCAGTATTTCAAATATGCCTCGGGTGAAGTCGCGGCCAGACAGCAGGCCCAACACAAATCCGAACAGACCAAACGCCTGATTGACGCGCGCAATGCCCGCATGGAACGCATAGCCCGGCAACAACGCGAAGAAGAGCAAGCCCGGCTAGCGGCAAAGGCAGAACGGGAACGGCAAAAAGCCGAACAGGAGGCATTGGCATGAGTCACATGGCCATCAACCCAGGCATGACAGCTGGTTGTGGGAACGACTTCAATCGCCGGGTCGGTAAGCAAACAACGGCTCCGTGGACGGCAAAAGTCGCCCCCACAAAAACCAAACAGGAGGCCATTCCACATATGAAACCTAGCAGTGGTGCACATGTTGGCGCAAAAGCCAGTGTCAGTCATATTATGTGGCAGGTCATGCTGGCGATTTCGCCTGCGACGGCATTTGGGCTCTTGTGTTTTGGCTGGCCGGCCTTGAATCTGTTTGTTATTACCGTGTCATCAGCGATTTTTTTTGAAGCCTTTTGTATACGGCTCAGTGGCAGAATCGCCAAACCTGTCATTATGGATGGCTCTGCCGTATTGACTGGCTGGTTGCTGGCCATGACGCTACCACCGTGGGCTCCGTGGTGGATTGGAGTGACGGGTTCCGGGCTGGCGATCATTTTAGGCAAACAGGTTTATGGTGGCCTTGGACAAAACCTGTTCAATCCCGCCATGCTGGCCAGAGTGGCCTTGCTGATTTCCTTTCCCATCGAAATGACCACATGGGCGAATGTGTCGCCGTTGTTTTTTTCGCACTCACCGGGTCTGGTTGAAAGCTGGCATATCACTTTTGCAGGGCTGGAAAATAGTGACGCAAGCACGGGCGCGACCATACTGGGATATATCAAAACTGAATTCACGCAAAACCATGTATTACCCGAAATATTGAAAGACTATTCCGCGATTCTGAATTTTATCGGCTGGACACGTGGTAGCCTGGGTGAAACCTCAACGCTGTTACTGGGCTTGGGCGGTGTGTGGTTAATCCGGCAGGGCGTTATTCAATGGCATATTCCTGTCTCTTTATTACTGACGGTTACGGTGTTGGCCAGCGTTTTTCATGTCATGGATAGCGAGCATTATGTCAGTCCATTTCTGCACCTGAATTCAGGAGCGATGATGTTAGTGGCATTTTTCATAGCCACTGATTATGTCACTTCGCCAAATACGAAGGTAGGACAACTGGTTTTTGGCGCTGGCTGCGGACTATTGATTTTCGTGATTCGTACCTGGGGAGCCTATCCTGAAGGTGCGGGCTTTGCCGTATTGCTGATGAATGCAGCGACACCGCTGATAGATCATTACATACGGCCCAGAATTTACGGGCGTGACCGCAAAGGCAAACCCCTTGAAATCCCGAAATCATAGTATCGCTGTGGGAACGGCTTTAGCACACTTCTGCTGACTTTAGAACGTACACTCCTTCTCCCTCAGGGAGAAGGCTGGGATGAGGGGGTATATCAATAGTTTTTTCCCATGTTGATTTCCCCTCACCCAACTCTCTCCAGCTGGAGAGGGCTTTGCATCCCTTAAGTTAACGGTATTGCTGCTTTAGCTAACCCTCAAATTTTTACATTGCTTGAGCCAGAGCCTAAACCATGAAAATTGACCCCACAACCATTCAACGCTTGAAAGAAAAAATCACCCTTTACAGGGAATTTCTGAAAAACTGGCTGGAACCGTCGAATCTGGAACGGCTTAGACCCAAGCTGGAATTTCAAACAGGCATTTTAGCAGGCTTCGCCTTGCTTGCCAGTGTGCTGCTGGGTGTGACCAACTGCAGTACCGAAGGCACTATTCAACGGCGGCTTGATGAAGAGACATGCTCCAGGAGAAAGTTAACGTTCCGTCTGCGGAATACAATATCGGTGCGAACCAAACCACGGTTTATATCGCTAAAAAGTCCGGTAAAGTTACTGCCGTGTGTTTTAAATTTATCGCGCCTGACGGCTATTCGGGCCCAATAAACATGATTATGGGCATAGACCGCGACGGCAATATTTTGGGCGTGCGCGTCCTTAGCCACAAGGAAACTCCCGGCTTGGGCGACAAAATTGAAGTGGCCAAATCAGATTGGATATTGAGCTTTGTTGGCCACTCCCTGGACAATTTAACATTGGCACAATGGGCGGTTAAAAAAGACGGCGGTGTATTCGACCAATTTGCCGGCGCGACTATCACCCCGCGCAAATCGGTACAAGCCATTCATCGCGGCCTGCAATTGTTCAAAGCTCATCAGACACAACTGATCAATCCTTGAGGAAATCGTCATGTTCAAGTCAGAAATTTATCGTAAAATCGCCAGCGACGGCATCTGGAACAACAATATCGTCTTCGGCCAAAACCTGGCACTGTGCCCCTTGCTCGCAGTGACGGGAACAGCAACAAATGGCTTGGGGATGGGACTGGCAACCCTGGTTGTTATCACGGCGTCCAATGGTCTCATTTCATTAACACGGCATTTAATCCCCGGTGAAATCCGTATCCCGATTTTTGTACTGCTCATCGCGGCACTGGTGACTTTAGTGGATATTTTGATGAATGCCTGGGCGCATGAGCTCTACAAAGTGCTGGGCTTGTTCATTGCCCTGATCGTTACCAATTGTGCTCTTTTAGGCCGCGCCGAAGCCTTTGCCTCCAAACAGCCGGTAAAACATGCCCTCTGGGATGGTCTGATGATGGGACTGGGTTTTACCCTTGTCCTTGTAGCCCTTGGTGCTGCCAGAGAAATAAGTTCTGCGGGTACATTATTCGCTAATGCCTCATTGTTGCTGGGAGAGTCGTTCAAGTTTCTGGAAATTACGGTTATTCCCAACTATAAAGGATTTTTATTGATGGCGCTGCCGCCGGGTGGCTTCATCATGCTGGCTTTTCTGATTGTCGGTAAGCGTCTGATCGACCAAAAACTAGCGCTGAGAAAAATACAACCCGCTTTATTAAGCGAAGCTATAACTGAGTAAACGTGGAGGAATTGTTATGAACGTCGGTGTTTGTTACGCAGAAGTCGATAGACAATTATGGATGCGTCTGGAAGTGCCTGATAACAGCACTATAGAAGAAACAATCCATCTATCCGGTGTATTAAAACTCTACCCTGAAATAAACCTGAGCAACCAAAAGGTTGGCATATTCGGCAAAATTGCAGCATTGGATACCACTGTGAAGGAAGGGGATCGAGTGGAAATTTACCGGCAGATAACCGCCGACCCGCAATTGGTGCAGCGGCGAAGACGCTAAGGAATCTCTGATAAAGTCCTTCGGCCAAGCTCGGGAGAGCCTTGTCGAACCATGAACGGAATCAACTTATTTTCAAGGATTACCCAGGATTTTTCAATCTGGTTTAAGGAACTGCAATGTAACTATGCGTTTGTAAATCGGTAACCGACTCGCAAATTTTATCGGCCATCGTAAAGTGGTGTTTGCACACGTAAACAGCTAACTTAATTGTTCCTGAGTGGGCAAGGATTGTGGAAAATATAACAAAGAAGTTATGGCTCGACTTAAGCGAAGAACTTCCACCCCTTGCAACAAATCACACCATTTTTTTAATGATCAGACATGGTTGGATTGCATTTTTTCGCAACCCGAAACATTGGTACTGTAAATGTTGCCACGAAAGCAATCCCAGCGGCCATCGGTGTTCATTCCCTTTCGTTGTGTTAGGTAACTCTGGCTTGGGTGAATTCATGGCGACATTTTAACCGTGTTTACATGCTTATCTGCGTCGAATGAGAAGTTACACCTGTATCAGCTTCGTCTTAGGTCTGTAGTACCGGATGGGCGGTGAAGGAAGCCTGAAACCATATCAGCTAACCTTCTTCAAGCCCGATATTTATCGATTGCACTTATGAGTTGAATGTAAGGTTTTTTTCAGTCTGGTTAAGGAGTGCTTAATTTTTACAAGCCAAAATGAGAGGCTGGACATCCTGATAAGAAAATAGTGTGGCTTTTGTATAGTTATTCAACGATATCGTACAAAAACAATTAGTGCGATTTTTCGTTTATCAAAAATCAGATAGACCCTATCAGATTTAGACTACAGGTTATGTCTCAAGACTTTGCATGTCCACAACCGTTGTAATTGTGAAATCAACAAAAACCCAATCAGTAGAAATACCCCTATCTGAAGGTTTTATTATTTTAGGAGATTCAAATTATGAATAAAGCAAATAGGATCAGAAGCCTGTTTTCTGCCGGGCTTCTGTTTATGTCCGCAACTGTTATCAACACTGCCTATGGCTTTGAGCCGGGAGACGATGTCTGGGTTGGCGACTACCCAAGCTCCGTTACCAAGGGTGACTTCAACGGAGATAATAAACAGGATCTGGCCGCTACCAATTTCTACGATAACGCCGTTTCGATATCGTTAGGTAACGGCGACGGTAGCTTCCAAAATCCGGCCAAATTTGATGTAGGCGCCAGTCCACGGTTTAT
>NQJI01000235.1 GCA_002256705.1 Methylococcaceae bacterium NSM2-1 | reverse complement strand
GAAGCCATGAGTATCGGATTTTTAGCCTCGGCAATTGCAGCATCAGATGCAGTGCCTACACCGGCATCCACCAATATGGGTACGTTGGCATTTTCGACTATGGTCAGGATATTGTATGGGTTGCGGATGCCCAAACCTGAACCGATAGGGGCAGCCAACGGCATAACGGCGATACAACCGATATCTTCCAGTCTTTTGGCGGCAACCGGGTCATCATTGGTATAAACCATGACATCAAAGCCGTCTTTAACCAATAATTCAGCGGCAATATAAGTTTCTGCGACATCAGGAAACAGAGTCTTCTGATCGGCTAACACTTCCAGTTTTACCAGTTTGTGACCGCCGAGCAGTTCCCGGCCCAAACGACAGGTTCTTACTGCATCTTCGGCAGTATAACAACCCGCCGTATTAGGCAGAATCGTATATTTATCGGGTGAAATAACATCCAGCAAGTTCGGTTCGCCCGGGTTTTGGCCAATATTGGTGCGCCGAATGGCTACGGTGACAATTTGGGCGCCACTGGCCTCGATAGCCAGTCGGGTTTCCTCCAGATCTTTATATTTTCCTGTGCCGACCAGTAACCGTGAATGATAAGTGACCCCGGCAAGCACGAATGAATCTTCCTGGCCGCCGCCTATGGCATGAACGATTTCCAGGCGATCTTCGGCCTGTAACATTTGGGTATCGTATTGCTGAAATGGCAAAATTTCTTTATTCAATTCAATTGCGATTTTTTTACCGGTCAAGCCCATGTTCGCAATAACATCGGCAACACTGGTTTTTTCGGCATATTCATGCGTTTCACCATTAACATAAATAATCATGCGCTTACGCTCCGGTTAATGTCTACCTTTCTACGTTTTTGAACGGCTACAGCAAGATTTCGCAGCAGGGGTGCTGTATCATCCCAGGACAAACAGGCATCAGTAATACTCTGTCCATAAGTCAATTCTTGCCCATCAACCACCTTTTGACTGCCGCCCTTGAGATGGCTTTCAATCATCACACCCATGATTCTGTGATCTCCGTTAGCTATTTGTCCGGCAACGTCTTCGCCGACAAGCAGTTGGCGCTGGCATTGTTTCAGGCTGTTATCATGACTAAAATCAATCATGATATTGGGTCTTAGATGGGCTTTTTTCAAACCTTCTGCAACTTGCTCGACACTGGCTGCATCATAGTTGGGATGACCATTGCCGCCTCTTAAAATGATATGCACATCTTCATTACCGGTGGTTGAGAAAATAGCTGAATGTCCCGCTTTAGTCAGTGATAAAAAATGGTGTGGACTCATAGCTGCTCTTATCGCATCAATGGCAATTTTTATCGTACCATCCGTTGAGTTTTTAAAGCCGATGGGACACGATACGCCCGAAGCCAACTCACGGTGCCCCTGGCTTTCTGTTGTTCTGGCGCCAATCGCTCCCCAGGCAATCAAGTCTGAAACGTATTGCGGGGAAATTAAATCCAGATATTCAGTCGCTGCAGGCATGCCGAGTGTAGTCACGTCCAGTAATACCCGTCTGGCAACGCGTAAACCTTTATTGATATTGAAACTGGAATCAAGATCGGGATCGTTAATTAAGCCTTTCCAACCAACTGTCGTGCGAGGTTTCTCAAAATAAACACGCATAACAATAACCAGATTGTCTTGCAGTTCATCTTTGATCATTTTCAAACGTTGGGCATATTCTAATGCGGCTATTGGGTCATGAATAGAACATGGACCTACTACAACCAGCAGTCTGTCATCCTGGCCAGTTAATATTTTATGTATCTCTGCTCTTGCTTTAAGAGTCGTTTGTGCTGCCGTATCATTAATCGGCATTTCATCGTGAACCTGAGCAGGCGGGATGACTTCTTTAGTCGCACAAATTCTCAAGTCATCGGTATTGTATTTAGTATGCATGATAGCTACCAAGCTGTTGCTTCACAAAATTATTATTAAACTTGACCATTTTAACTGTTTTCATGGCCTTCTTGTTAGTTTTTGCTATTTTGTGTTCTTGTTTGCCTTTTCAAACTTCAAAAAGCTGTAACTGAAAGCGACATCTTGGTCATTATTAATATCTTCTCGTTCTACTTCAGACCAATCATTCAAATCAAGGTCTGGAAAAAATGTATCACCCTGAAATTCCCTGTTTATAACCGTGAGATAAATCGCATCGGCAAACGGTAGTATTGCTTCATAGAGATCGGAACCGCCAATAACAAAAACCTCTTTAGCACTTTCACAAGCTTTCTTAATTGCCATGTTAAGATCATTAAAAACCAGACACCCGTCCTGTCGATATTCCGGGTTTCTGCTGACAATAATATTAGTGCGGCCAGGTAACGGTTTACCTATGGACTCATAGGTTTTTCTGCCCATTAAAATTGGCGAACCCATCGTGATTCTTTTAAATTTTTTAAGATCGGCCGATAAATGCCAGGGCATTTGATTATTCAGGCCGATAACCCGATTGCTCGCCATCGCGACGATAAGTGATATTTTCATTTTCTTGAATGAGGTGCTTTGATATTCTTTAACGATTAACAAATTCGAATATCATACTATGAACCGGCCTATGCCCGGTATTTTGGTTTGATGACAAGCTAGACACCACAGGTGCTGTGGTGTCTATTCCTGTG
>NQJI01000234.1 GCA_002256705.1 Methylococcaceae bacterium NSM2-1 | reverse complement strand
ATGAATACAAGCGGCAACTGTTAAATGTATTGCATGTTATTTATCTCTATAACCGTATTAAAAAGGGTGATATTAAAAACTGGGTTGCAAGATGCGTATTGATTGGCGGCAAGGCGGCTCCCGGTTATCACATGGCAAAAAAAACCATCAAGCTGATTAATAATGTTGCTCAAGCTATTAATTCAGATCCTGCGATAGGTGATAAATTAGCTTTGATATTTTTACCTGATTATCGTGTGTCAGCCATGGAAAAAATTTGTCCGGGCGCTGATCTTTCCGAACAAATCTCCACCGCTGGCAAAGAAGCATCAGGTACCGGCAATATGAAGCTGATGATGAACGGCGCCATCACTATCGGCACATTGGATGGTGCTAACATTGAAATTCGTGAAGAAGTAAGTGATGAAAACTTTTTTCTGTTTGGTTTGACGGAAGAACAAATTGCATCAACGCGCGATCATTATGACCCGGTTGCTATTATTAGCCAGGATGAAGATTTGCAGCAGGTGCTGCACCTTCTGGAATCCGGCTATTTTAATCAATTTGAACCGGGACTATTTGATGACCTGATCAACTCCATAAAAAGTCCGCTTGACCCCTGGATGACGATTGCTGATTTTCGAAGCTTTGTAGATACCCAGAAACGGGTTGAAGATGCTTATCGAGATAAGGATCGATGGACTAAAATGAGCATTTTGAATTGTGCAAACAGTGGTAAATTTTCTACCGATAGAACCATTAGCGAATACAATCGGGATATCTGGAGATTAAAACCACAGCCGGTAAAGCATAAATAACGCCTGAACGAAAACCCACCATCAATAGAGGTACTTGCAAAAAGCATATATGTTTCGACAGGGCTCACCACAAACGGAAAAAAGTGAATAAATTCAGCATAACCACCGTTCATCCTGAGTTTGTCGAAGGCATTTACCAAGCGTTTTGTAAATATTTTAGCATGTTAAAGCATTTCTGAGGGCGATTAGCTCTCAGTATGTCTTTTATTGAATAGTTTAATTTTTCAGGAGCTGGACGTTTAGGCGATATCCAAAAAATGAAAATACCCGAATGCGAATGGCGCAGGATGTTTGTTCATTTTCATGGCGTAAAAGTGGGCGCATAGCGACCCTCATGTGCGAAAAATTATAGGGAAATGGGCGTGTCTATTTTAAAATTTCTCTAGATCTATCCAATGATATGATTGATTTTGATATTAAGTAAACCATACTGTTTTTTATTATGGGGCCATCCAAATCAACGTTACCTATATCCGATAATTTTGATACTACGTTACGGATATAGGCATCCTCTGCATAAGCGGCAGATATGTCGACAAGTTCTCCCGTAGTAAACCTATCCTTAAATGTTTGTAGAGGTATAGTTCTGGGGCTACCACCATACTCTGCAAAAGCGGTAACGGGAAAAGAGCAGAGCAATAAAAAAAGGGGAGCTAACTTAACCATTTTAATACCTATAGTTGAACACTAATCAACTCGAATACGCTTTAATAATGTCTTTTACAATTCCTGAACGAACGACGTCCTCAACCGTAAATTCAACGATTCCTACTTTTCTCGTATGTTTGAGTCTACTAACAGCATCCGAAAGTCCGGATTGAGTGGGTATATCCTTCTGTTCTATATCACCATCGATGATAACCTTACAGTTATCGCCAATACGCGTTAAGAATAACTTCATTTGGCCTGGGGTTGTATTTTGTGCCTCATCCAATATCGCCCAACAGTTCTTGAAAGTACGCCCGCGCATAAAGGCTATCGGCATGGCGCATATACGTTTGTGCTTTATTAAATAGTCTACTTGTGATCTACCCAACCTTTCATTAAATATCTCTCGAAAGGGTTCAATGTATGGCGCGTATTTTTCTTCCAGTTCACCGGGGATGAACCCAAACTTCTCCCCCGCCTCAACGCCGGGCCTGGTAAGCAAAATCCTGTCAATCTTTTTTTTAGCCCTTGTCTGGGTTAAGGTGGACTGCCTGGATTTTTTGCCAATTGCGGGAACTTCCGCTCCAGCGTTGCGGATGTTTAGCACGAGCAGCCTCGTAAACGGCTTTACGGTTACCCAGAAGGTTGTCGTCCAAGCCTTCATGGCGTTGCGCTGGGGTGACAAAGCGGATAGCGCTGTGGCGATGTTCGTGGTTATACCATTCCACCAATCCTGTGACCCATTGACGTGCTTCCGTGACATCGGCAAACGGTTTTAGCGGATATTTAGGGCGATATTTCAATGTCTTAAACAGGGATTCTGAGTAAGGATTATCGTTGCTAACCGACGGCCGACTAAAGGAAGGCATGACACCGAGCTGCTGCAAGGTCGCTAGCATAGTCGATCCCTTCATGGGACTGCCGTTGTCAGAATGCAGAATAAGCTGTTTGGACTGTATACCTTCACGATGACATAGGTCGCGTAACAGTTCGCCAGCCAAGGCGCTATTTTCTTCTTCATAGACCTGCCAACTGACGATCTTCCGGCTGAAAATATCAACAAATAAATAGAGATAGAAAAACTGTCCTCGGATAAGTGATGGCAGGTAAGTTATGTCCCAGCTATAGAGCTGGTTAGGGGCTGTAGCACAGATAGCACGCGGTTTGGTACGTGTTTGGGCAGGACGT
>NQJI01000030.1 GCA_002256705.1 Methylococcaceae bacterium NSM2-1 | reverse complement strand
ACTTTCAATAACCTTTCCGGCATCTTCCCTGGCCAATTTACGTTCTGGAGATAGTTCCAGATCCATGACAAATTCTATTTTCCCCAGGTGATTAAATAGTGCATCCGGCACTTTTGAAAAATCATCTTTTTTAGCTACATACAAATAAAGATAGTCTTTTTTTAGGCTTTTATAGATAAAACACTGCATGAGATAGAGTGATAATGAATCAAAACAGCTATTTTAACCATTTTTGTTTAGAATGCCCCATACTTAATTTTACAAATACAATCAATGGATAAATCACTGTTCAAGTTTGATGATTTTTTAAAATCCGCCTGCTATTTTGAGGCTTCTCTGGTTTTAGTCGCGGTATTTTTAGGCTGGGTTGCCGACATCGATCCGTTCGAAAACATTTATTTTTCGGAATCAGTTGTCGCTTACGGTGTGATAGGGACAGCCCCCTTGTTTTTGATGTTTCTTGCCTTGGAAAAAATGCAGGGAGAATCGGTAGCCAATATTAGAAAATTACTGCTTAATACCTTGGGACCCGGATTGCATCGCTATCACTGGACCGACCTATTTATACTGGCGGCAATAGCCGGCGTATCAGAAGAACTTCTGTTTCGCGGCGTGATCCAACCCTGGATAGAGTCTTCATGGGGCATAACGGCAGGCTTAATCGGCAGTAATATTGTTTTTGGACTGGTACATGCCGTGACACCGCTTTATGCAGTATTGGCGGCTTTGGTTGGAATTTACTTAGGGTTATCTTTGGATTATGGCGGCGATAGAAATTTATTAATTCCTATCATTATTCACGGATTTTACGATTTTTTGGCTTTTGTCGCGTTGATGCGTGTGTATCGCAACAGTTTAACAACCACTGCAAAGGATTAAGGAAAGTCAATTTTATGTAAGAAGGTTTAAGAAGAAGCTGAAAAGTCGTTATAATTCTTTTCTGAAAATGGAATTAGCAATTGTTAATGGCCGTGATCGCCGCTACAGTAAAAGCTCTGCCCCCTATTGCTATTTACCCAAGCATCTGCCTGCTGCGCAGGTTAATCACACTGGTTTCGCCACTACTGGCACTGGATATTGGGACATATAATTACTGACTAAGGAAATTATATCAGGTACGCTATCCATACTCTCTGCACTCATTATGCATGAGATTTTGATCGCCTTCCTGCATTAAAGCCAAGACGTAAATGAGCGGTAGAATCTTAAAAGGCATAGAAAATCTGTTAGATAAAAAATAATCGAAGTTTAATTAAAATGTTTTTTGCCCTACAAGTATTTTTAATGCTACTATTGTCCGCAGTTAAAGTTTGAGCCGGCTTCTTTCTGAAGCTGGAATTTGTAAAGCCAACAAAAATTGGCGATTTTTTAAGTTAAGAGTGTGATATGGCAGATCAAGTTGTAGGTACCGTTAAGTGGTTCAATGATGAAAAAGGTTTTGGATTTATTGAACAAGAAGGTGGCAAAGATGTTTTTGTTCACCACAGTGCAATTATCGGCGCCGGCCGCAAAACCTTGCGAGAAGGCCAAAAAGTTACTATGCAGGTAACTCAAGGTCAAAAAGGTCCGCAAGCTGAGAACGTAACCCCAGCGTAACAGACTCATAAACCGAACCCAAAAGTCGACTGGCTTTTGGGTCGGCTTTATTGACTGTCATTAAAGCTGGAAACAACCTCAACGCAGTCTCGCTATTGCCAAAAAAGCTATTTGATTCGATTTATGAGCGTGTTGAAGGCTTATATTTCATAACTGCAAATACTTTTCAACCGTTTTGGTCTAAAAACCGGCTAACCTGCTTCGCATGTGCCATTTCGAGAAGGCACATTATTAGGTTTTTTTTAGCGAATCAGCGCTGAAACTTATCATTAATACAGATCCAGAATACTTTACGTGAGAGCCGTCGCTATCGCCTTCAAGATAACGAATTTTGCGTTGGAAGCGACAACCGAGTGCGTGCCAAATAATCGATTAAGATTGACATGATAATTCAGATGGCGATTGCCGATTACCCATAGTTCACCACCCTTCCTCAATACCCTTCTTGATTGCTTAAACATGCTGATGGCAATTTGATCACCCACTGTATTCTGCTGATGAAAAGGTGGATTACAAAGAATGAGGTCTGCCGAAGCCGATTCAAAATTCTTTAGCCCATCACCGCTACGAAAAGTCGCATTGCGCTCTTGCCCGAAAGCCCTATAAAAATTTTCCTTGGCTGACGCTACGGCCATAAAAGACTCATCAACAAAATGAACCGTTGCCGCCGGATTTCGCTCAGCGGCCATTAAACCAAGCAAGCCGTTACCGCAACCTAAATCAATAATGTCACAAGCGTCCTGTCTAGCGGGTAGATGCTGGAGGAAAAAGCGTGTACCAATATCGAGACTGTCACGCGAAAATACATTGGCATGGTTACTAATCAAATAATCGGATCCTTCAAGTCTATAACAAACCGGATAAGGGTTAGCTGGAACGGCCAAGTCTGCATCGAGCGATGCAAAAATCAGTCGTGCCTTTTTTCTTGCCAGTGCTGTTGTTGTGGACCCCACCAAACGTTCCAGCATCTTCCAAATTGAAGGTGGTAGAGTTTTTATCATTCCCGCCAAAATAATCTGGGTTGAGGGCATTAAATGAGGACGTAACCGTATCAACTGATCCTCCAACAAAGCCAGTGTTTTCGGCACTTTAATTAGAACCAGATCAAATAGTCCCTTCAGGGATTCAAGGCTATTTATTAATTTAACACTGTGTTCAGGTAAGCCATTTCTGGCCAGATTAAGCTGTGTCGCTTGTTGCGATAGATATGAATCCGATACTGCTTGAGTCTGGAATGAGCTCAGTGCGACTGCCAACGCACCGAAGCTATCATTAAATATCAAAATACGGGCATCAGCCGATGGTTTCAGATCTTCTGCGAGAGTATTGAGCAGGTATTCATCAGCCGCATCCCACGCACGCAATAGCTCTAATGGACGCTTTGGGAGCCGATGCAGCTCAAACTTGCCTTGACCAACTCTTAACAGATTTTCCGTTTTAATAGACATTGAAAAATTCAAATTCGGTATTGATTTAAGCGCGTGACATAAATTTTCCGCTTTCGGTATTGACCTTAATTAACTCGTCCGTTTCCAGATATTCAGGAACCTGAACCTCTAAGCCAGTAACCAATCGAGCCGTTTTAGTCCGTCCTGATGCAGTAGCGCCCTTAATTGCAGGGGCTGTCTCTACAATTGCCAGCACTACCGAGCTTGGCAGTTCAATGCCCAGTACGGCATCATCTATTAATAATGCAACAATCCCTTCCAAACCCTCGGTCAAATAGTGAATTTGGTCTTCCAGTTCCTCGCGAATCAAACTGTACTGGGAATAATCTTCCATATTCATAAAAATATAATTATCCCCATCCATATAGGAAAACTGCACCTTGGCTCTTACCAGGTCAGCATCTTTAAAAAAATCATCGCCTTTCAACGACTCATCCAGTTTTTGCCCGGTTTTGAGATTAGTAAAACGGATTTTATACAACGTTGATGCACCCCGCGATGAAGGGCTTTTTGCATCGACTTGCTTGACCACATGGGGTACGCTGTTAATTTCGACTACCATTCCTCGTTTTAAATCACTAGCCTTTGCCACACTACTCTCCTAAAGATTACATATTCTGCTGCCAATATACTGACAGCAAAGATTTACATTAAAAAACGATGGCGCAGCTCAATCGCCATCAATAAACCTCGATTAACTATAGATGTCCAGAAAAGTTCTGTCCTGTTTTTCAGGTTTTAACACTTGCTGATTCTGATAGTAATATAGGGACAAGATATATCCGGTTAGCTATATACATGCCCCTGTTGATCGGGCTTTAGCCTGACCAATGTCTCCTGATTCTGGCGCGGCAATGCCGGACTAAAGCCCACCCCACAGATAGAGGAACTGAACGGTTACAACCTGGAAGTTTATCGGATCATTATAACGTAGAATCACTATTGAAAGCCGTTCAAGGAGCTTGTCTGTTTAAACAAGACTTACAGTTGTTAGCAGATGAAATTGGTATTGAGGTTCGAGTCGATCAAAACCAGGCTAATTGTTCTAATGAAGTGTCCAGTTAAGCATCGCCTTTTCCCTCATATCATACGATCCATGTCAAGGCATGGAGTTTAGCAGCATTGAACGCGTCAAGCACACATAGAGCGAACTAAAACCAAAAAAGCTGACAGGTTAGGTTTTTGTTAATCTGGATAAGACTATTTGACAGCCCTTTACCGTTTGGAGTTATCGAGCAATTCCTCAAAACGCTTGATTGTTCATGTCACATAATTTTCATTCCTAAAGCCATCTTAGGGATTATAATTGTACTATGTCATCTTTAGCCTAATCTTAAGAAGGAGAGTAAACAGCATGTCGCTTGGAGAAGTACAGCGTTTTTATCAAAAAATTCGGCATGATTTCGATTTTTTTCAACTTTTTAATAAAACTATACAAGCGATTCCTAATGAATATCGAGACCAAGCCATCGATAATTTTGCCAAAGAACATGGATTTGATTTTTCTGTAGAAGAATTCAAGCATTTTGCAGACATGCCTGAAAATTCAGATTCAAAGAATTACTCACCTGAAGCCAGACTTTCGATTAATAAACTCGAAAGAGTTTTTATTTGGCTATCCGGTGTCAGTCCAAAAATCTTAGCGACTTGTCCGGAATCAGAGCAAAAGAAACATGCTGCACTCGGCGGAACCGTTTTGATTCCCGCCCTATTGGCGATTGTTACCGCTTCGTTTTTGCTCTACACCTTAAACTTTAGTGTCTATGTCATAGTTCCGGTTGCCCTGATTTGGTCATGCATGATTTTGCTGATGGATAGGGCATTACTGGCGACTTATAGGAAAGGCTTTTCTTTTTGGGGAAAACTCGGGCAATTTTCCTTAAGATTTTCGATCGCTTTACTCATTGCCGTTACCGTTGCTCACCCGGTAGTCCTGCTTTTGTTCAGCGAACGCATAGATGCTGCCTATAACGAAGGACGCATTAAAACCGAACGCAATAACCTGGCTATGCAGTGTGATCTAAAGAATCCTCAAAGCGATCTTCGTTTATTGGATGAAAAAATAATTATTCTTCGCAGCGAATTAAAGAACAGTAATCAACTTTTTGAACCCGCCATTTGTAACGATAACACGCCTCTTTCAACCTCGGAAGAGTCGCTCACTATTGAAAAGTTAAGCCAAGAGCTGGAAGTTCTAAAAGCCAAACAAAAGCAAGCTGACCAAGACGTTACACTATTTATTGAAAACGCTGAAAAAGAAAAACAAGGGACTGCCGGCACTGGCTTTACCGGGGTTCGTGGCTGCAAAAAAGGCACGCAATGTAAAAAATGGTTGAGCCAGGCAAGTGACCGGAAAGATGACAGCATCAGGTTAGGCAAAGAAATCGTTGCAGCAGAAAGGCAAATCAGTCAGCTTAACGAAAAAGTTGCCAATCAATTAATCGAAGTGAAACAAGCCTCAAAAAAACAATGCGAAAAAGAGCGTGACGAACTAAAAACAACCCGCATGAAACAACGCGAACTGGATCAAAAAAGTATCGAGTCGCTTAGCGATCAACAAAATCTCATGAGCCGCCGCTGTGCAGAAAAAGATGCGCTCATTACAAATTTAAAGCCCGACATTTTGACGCAAACGGAAATACTCACGCAACTTATTTTTTCCAGCCAAGGCGTTTCCTGGCACAATTTGCTGGTCTTTTTAATTTTTATGTTGTTATTTTTGGCAATTGATATGCTGGCAGTCGTGCTAAAGATGGCGCGAGTTGGCGTTTATGAAGCGAAAGTCGATATGGCGGAAAGCCATAACAAATTACTTGAATTCATACATCAACGTCATCAGACAGTGGCGCAATTTTCTGAACTCGCCAGCAAGGAACAAAACATTATTGAGCATTCAAACGTCAACATGCTTAAAAAGGATCTGGATGAAAATTTTAAGAATCTGATTCGATTGTTCACTCAATCAGACCGGCAGAAACTTGATAGCTTTTTCAAAGATTAACTTTATTTCGTCAGAAATTTAACTGAGGGCGTTTTGCTACCAAAGCGTCCTCCAACCTGGATATGGCTAATATTGCCCATCCCACAAAAAATGTAACATTAGCTTTAAGGTGATCCTCCTTTCTCTTGTTACATCTTGCACCATTACGCAGAGTCAGCATAGCACGCAACCAAGGCGTCAATGTTGATTTTAGAGTGAAACATAAGGCGCCCGGTCAGTATGAAAAGGAGCGGTTTCGGTTATATATATTCGTGGATAATACGAAAGTAAGAGAAATTCATTTCAGATGCTACTATTCATTAAAAAGACCTGTCTGAAATACAGAATTTCGTTTTGGCATTATCTTAAAAATAGGCTGTTGGGAGAAATAAAATTCTACCGTTACCAGCTTTGATTTGAGCGGTTGCTACCAGTGGGTAAAGAGAAGTTACTTTCTAAAAAACGATTTTTCATAATTAATCCGACTTTCTTTCCTAAAAAATACTGTCAACAATATTTATGACAGTTCTTAATAAGAACACTATTTATTTTTGAGTCAATCATACGCATAAATCCATGAATTGACTGCCCCCTTTTTTCCAAGGATTCAATCCTTCCCCTGGTTGTTTTCTTAATTTCCGGTTATCAAATTTCTCCAATATCTAGTTACAAATGCATCGCTACTTGTATTTCAAAAGCAAATTGTAAACTTTTGCTCCATTGCCCTGTAATCGCAAGTCAAAGTGCTGTATATCCCCCGGCTCCTCTGATATATCGATAGCGCCCCATGCGAAACCTGCGTTGGTCATGGCCTCTACAAATTCTTTCCCAAGATTTAAGAAACCTGTTGCCGGATCGCCTTTTCCGCCAAAACTGGTAGGAGCAAATGGGCGATCTTCCTTTCCACCTGTTGGCCGTTCCCACCCTGTATCAGTTTTACCCCCCAATACTTCATAATCATTCTTCATTTGCGCTTTGGTTTTTGCAAAATCTGGAGGTGGTTGATCGGGGTGCCTGATAGCCCACTCCAGTTCGATGAAGCTTTGGAGGGCTGCGTCGTCATTCATTAATGAAAAATACCTTTTCATCGCATCACTTTCTTCTCGCAGAACATCATAGACATCTCCGATTGATCCAGCCCCAAACGCCGATCTTCCACTTTTTAACTTCCTTAAATCTGACTGAGTCTTGCCAAGCATTAATTTGGCAATATTGTCATACGAGCCAATGAGTTCTTTATTGAGTTGCCCTTCAGCGTTTTCATTTAACACATAGGGGTTTTTTTCGACGTCAAAATCGATAGCCATACCCCATCCATGCATACCCGTTTTTTTTCTAAGAGTACTATTAGCAAAAGGGGCTTTGTATCCGGAGCCTTGGCTATTCGTCAAATCCGCTTCCACTTTGCGAAGATTTTGAACCATCGCATCATTCAGATTCAGAAGGCTCTGACCAAAAAATGTGGTAGCTTTTAGCTCTTTTGCGAGGTAGCCGTCATAGTTTGCATAGTCAAAAACCTCATTCGCTATTCGGTCCCACTTGTCGGTAATAGTAGATGAAGTTGCAATCTGTGGATCAACATTAACAGTATTTTTTTGTTTTTTAATTGCTTCCAGATCCTGGATAAAATCCGCACTGTCTACTACCGAGCCAGATGATGCTTTTCCAAGAGGGGTTTTATCATTCTTTGATTTCTTTTTTTGAGCGGTTTTTTGTTGAAGATCAGAAATTTTATTAAAGTCTGCAAATCTATTTTCCAATCCGACATTTTCTAAATAATAGGGATTCGCATATTGCATGCCTTGAGCTATGCGGTTAAAGATAGCATGACTATTTTTGGATTCGGGTTCCGGGAAGTCGTTTCCATCATTTTGATTCAAAGTCGATTGAGATTGGCCAAGCTGGTCTTTTTCAATCGCCGCTTT
Source organism: Methylococcaceae bacterium NSM2-1 (assembly GCA_002256705.1). Classification (GTDB taxonomy): domain Bacteria; phylum Pseudomonadota; class Gammaproteobacteria; order Methylococcales; family Methylomonadaceae; genus Methylobacter_C. The sequence goes on along the minus strand of NQJI01000030.1, from coordinate 1,818 downwards.
ACTGAATGGATAAAAAACCTTCTGTCCGGTCAGAATGGCTTGTATATCCGCAATAAAATCGTCATCCGTAACGTCGGCTGGGCTCGTTTCCAGGTTTCCAGATTGGGGGTTATTGGGTATATTCTGTAATGGTTGTGTATGCGATGCATCCTCGTGCCCTTTATGACGTATCGTATCAGATGGGGATACTTTCTCAGTTGCCATTGTAAGAATGATCGCTTCTTTTAGAACAGAATCGATTCCGAGGTTTATGACCTTTGACGTTACGAGCCCAATAGCGATGAGGCCCGCTAGAAGCCAAGCGGATGCCATACCTCGCATGCCTTGTAGAGTGTTAAAATGGCGCTCCTCTGTACCGTTATCTTCCACAATCTTCCAAACTCGCTCGAACATTTTTTTGTCGACTGACTCAATCATCATTAGCTCACGTATTTTAACGATGCGCTTAATCAGCGAGTCCCGTTAAAGCGCGGGTTAGAACTCACATTAAAAGTAAATATCACTTATGTTAATGGCGTCCGTTACACCGTAATAGATAAAAGGAATTGAAATCCCAACTTTTTGGCCCCAATCGACGCCCTTTTTTCTCTCGCGTGAGTTCGCTTGCAAGCACTCCAGTAACTCCTGGCCCTGCTCCACATCAACTGAACCGCCCGTGGTTCTTGATGAGCCAATACAACGAGCCGATCACGATACTTCACGACGCGAAGCTTCGCATGATGAGGGAGTAGTCCAGAGGAGAGCACCAAATACACTAAAAACGATCACAAGGACGATAAGTCAGTGCTGTTGTGGAACTCAGGGATCGACTGCTTGTTTTACAAACCGGCAAATATCCCGACTGCCCTGTATCAGTGCACGACGTATCCGGTGCAAATCCTCCAAATCATTTCGTGATACCGAACAATGGCAGAAACTTTGTCATCCAATACGTTCTTAATCAACGAATCTCTCGAAAGCTTGAATTGCTCAGACATATAAATTACTAGTTCAAATTCTAACAAGTTATTGTTTTTATTGCTCATATCAATTTCAGTTGTCAAGAATAACTTTCAAGACTATGATTTTCTAATTATCCTGCAATCGAATCGCCAACACATCGCATTTTGCATAATGTAAAACGCCATTTGCAGTTGATCCCAATAACAAGGCCAAACCATGCCGCCCATGTGAACCAACAACAATTAAATCAACCTGTTCCCGTTCAGCAATATGAATAATTTCCTGTTTAGGAACACCCCAAAGCATCCAGCGATTGGCTAAATCAACATTCAGTTGATCGCCTAGTTGCATGAGTTTTGCTTTTTCCGCCTCAAGCAAATCATAAGATGAATCTTGATCCAAAGGAATCACCGTGCCATAGTTTGTATCCGGCATGGGAATATTGTCCAATACATGAATAATGCTCAATTTAGCCTGATATCTATATGCCAGAGATCTGGCTTTTTCTGCGACATAAACCCCTTGTTCAGAATAATCTACTGCAAGTAAAATGTGCTGATAATCTCTCATTAGTTTGCGCCTTATTTTTGATAGTTATATTTAATCAACATTAGTTTTACTGGATGCCTATGGCATTTTGACTTAAGAGAAAAATCTAACTGCTTGAAACATAAAATCTTCCCCTGGTCTTTTTTGTCGGGATGACACAACATAGAGTCGCTTACCCTTTTTACCCGTCACAATAAAAATGAGTGAATATTGACGAATGAAAGAGCCCTTTATTGTGGATAAGCAGGCAACCCAAAGTTTGTTAACAAAATGAAAAAATTTGATGCATTATTTATTTCAAGAATCTGTTAACGAACGGAAATAGAT
>NQJI01000004.1 GCA_002256705.1 Methylococcaceae bacterium NSM2-1 | reverse complement strand
CCGGCCTGTATTGAGGGATAGGGTTGCAGGGATAGACCGTTGCACTGCATTACGCATTCCCGGAACTAATGGAATCGGCTTTGTGGCAGCGAATTTTCTGCGCTCATGCGCCACTCACGCCGACCAGTTACAAACCCACGAATTTTTCACACTTTCTGATCATGCGCTAGATTTGCTGACCTTGGCGGTAACATCAGTACGCCCGCTTGATATCAACTTGTCCAGAAGCCGGGCAGCCTCGATTAACTGTATCAAGACTTTTATCGAGCAAAACCTTCGGGATACTGAGCTCGACACCCGCTTGATTACCCGTCACGCAGGCTTGTCGGCGCGGTATATCAATAACCTGTTTGAAGATGAAGGGACTTCACTGATGCGCTACGTCTGGAAGCGAAGACTGGAGAATTGCCGGAAGGATATGCAAAATCCGGCTTATGCAGGTCATCGGATAACCGACATCGCGTTTCGCTGGGGATTTAATGATGCTGCGCATTTTAGCCGGGCATTCAAACAGCAGTTCGGTTGTTCTCCTCGGGAGTTTAGACGCATTCAAGTCCATTCGAACCAAACCTATAACCAGGAAAGGTGCGACGATATCGACTGTTTTATAAAAAATACCTAATTTGCCGTATATTCCTTATAATTTCATTTAGCTAATTACCATTTATTAAATGGCATATAAAACAATATGATATGGCGTACAAGCATAGGCGGCACTAATTCCTTTCTAAAAAAATGTGCAATTATTCGGCGGAAAAAAAAGTATTTGACAGGGTTTTTGTGTAAGAAAGCAAAATGAACTAGCCCTTCTAATGTTTGAATAAATTAGCCTCATGAGCCGCATTCTCGGATCATTACGCCAGTCTATTCTGAGAGACTCCGGCTCACCCATGATTATTTTTTTGTCTTATAACGCAACCGGAGGGATAAAATTCAGCTTTTATAACGGTTATATATTGGCCGCAGGGGAAACACGTGCTTGGGTGTAACAGGTTGAAGGTTGATAATATAGACGTCGAAGCAATGACAAAAAAAGTTCAGGAGCTCCTGGCTCAGAAGCAGAACCTATCGCCTGCTTTACATGCCATCCAGGATGTACTTTTGTTAGTAATGCAATTGCTGGTCAATCTTTTAACCCTCAATAGCGCAATAACAGTAAGCCACCTTCGTCTGGCCCTGATAGTGAGTGCGACAAAAAGCCTAAAGACGTTAACAACAAGACCGGTGGACAACCCGGAAGTGTGGGCAGCTACCTTGCGATAAGTGGATGACCCCGATGACATCAAAATACTGGCATTAGATTGCTCCCCTGCTGCCCGGTCAATACCGGGAAGTTGGTTTTGATCGCTGCCAAGTGTTTGATATCGATATAAGTTGTATCGTGACCGAATACCGGACAAATCCTGGAAGATGAAAATGGCCAGCATTTTACCGCGTCGTTTCCGAATGCTGTGACCAAAGCGGTTATCGAAAGCCATTAAAAACATACAAAAATAATTATTACATGGAATGGGCCTATAAATTCAGATGTGCGCGGGTTTCGGACTTTACCCTGTCAAACGGTGTTGAATATTTACCAATAAAAAGCGTCGAAAATTTCTCCGTTGTTTTATAGGATTATTGTTTTTCAGTCGCCTTTTTTCGTTTTGCGCGTTATTCTCTATGTTTTTCAAACACTCGTTAAATTGGAAATCGCCATGAAACTTACGCCTGCATTATTACCACGTCTGATCGAGGCTATAGCCGATGTGATCGAAAAAAACGCTGAAGAAGTAACGGCTTTGGATCAGGCTATCGGCGACGGCGATCATGTCACTAATTTACAACGCGGCATTCAGGCGCTCATGGCGCAACGAGAGGAATTGAGCCGACTGGATTGGGCGGCTGCCTGGCAGAAAATCGGCATGACGTTAATGTCAGCGATAGGTGGCGCGTCAGGTTCGCTGTACGGCACTTTATTCATTGCCCTAAGCAAAGCGGCGCGTGAACAATCCTTGGACCTGCAAAGCTTTGCCGATGTTTTTACCAAAGGCGTGGAGGCGGTTAAGCAACGGGGCAAGGCGGATGCAGGGGAAAAAACCATGCTCGATGTTTATATTCCTGTGGCGGATTACTTGCGAACGGCAGCGGAGAATTCCGTTGCATTACCTGAAGTCTTGGCTAATATCTCGCAGGTTGCCATCGCGGGTATGGAGTCTACCCGCGATATGGTGGCTACCAAGGGTCGCGCTTCTTTTCTTGAGGAGCGCAGCCGTGGTCATATTGATGCAGGCGCTAAAACCGGTCAATTAATGATTTGCGCCATTGTTGACGTGCTGACTAAACAATTAACAACCCCAGCGTAGAGACGCTGTATGAACCGGCGCATCCCACAGGCCCAGCAATTCTTCGTCAAGCAGGCTCAGGGTTATTGAACACCCCGCCATATCGATTGATGTGGTGTAGTTGCCCACTAATGAGCGGGCTATAGTGATACCGCGTTTTTCCCAGAATTGGGCCGCCAGGCCATAAATCAGATGCAGTTCCATCAAAGGCGTTGCACCGAACCCGTTCACATGCAGCAATACTGGCTGGCCTTTTTTCGGTTTTAATTCATCATCAATAATGCCTGCCAAGTGCTCCACAATTTCTGTGGCGCTGCTTAAAGGCTGGGTTTCACGCCCACGCTCACCATGAATGCCCACACCCATTTCCATCTCGGTGTCACTGATATCGAAAGTGGGTTTGCCCAAGGCTGGGACGGTGCAACTGCTCAGAGCGACTCCTATGGAGGCGGTGGCGTGGTTGACTTTATCACCCAATGCTTTACAGGTTGCCAAATTGGCACCTTTCTCTGCCGCCGCGCCGACAATTTTTTCTACAATTAACGTGCCTGCTACCCCCCGCCGCCCCGTGCTATGAGATTTCGGCAAGGAAACGTCGTCGCTTACCAGCACTGATGCATTCGGACAATCCAGCATTTCTGCGGAGATTTCGAAATTCATCACGTCGCCGGCATAATTCTTGACGATAAATAATACCCCACCGCCATTTTCCACTGCTTGCGCGGCGGCCAGCATTTGATCAGGGGTAGGGGAGGTAAATATCTGACCTGGACAAGCGGCATCCAGCATTCCCGAGCCGACAAAACCGATATGTAATGGTTCATGCCCGGAACCGCCGCCGGAAATCAGTGCGACCTTGCCCGGTTTGGGGGGATTTATGCGCTTGATAAAGTGCGGTTGCGCGTTCAGCTGAATAATGTCGGCATGTGCTTTGGAAAAGCCGAGCAGGCTTTCGTCAAGCAGCGTATCGATGGAATTGATGAATTTTTTCATAATGGCGGCTCCTGATGTGCTTGTATTATTATTCGGTGTGCAAATAGGTTAACTTCGCAATGCTTGCGTGACGGCGCGAATATCCGGCATGACCCAGGTTGGCAGATAATTCGCTTCTTTCAAATCGTCTTCAGTAGACACGCCCGTCAACACCATGATGCTGCGAATGCCCGTGCGAACAGCGCCGAGGATATCGGTCTCCAGGCGGTCGCCGATGGCCACCGTTTCATCCGGATCAACACCCAGTAAAGTGAGGGCCTGTTGATAGATAATGGGTTCCGGTTTGCCGATAATAGTCGGTGTTACGCCAGTGGCCACCTCCAGAGCTGCCAGAATTGCGCCATTGCCATGGGTGAGGCCGTGTTCTGTCGGTAAGGTAGTGTCGGCATTCGTGCCTATGAATTTTGCGCCGGCACGAATATTCAGTGTGGCTGTTGCCAGTTTTGCCCAAGTCAGGGTTTCATCCTTGCCACAGACCACAATGTCCGCGCCTTTTTTGACTGGGTCATTGCTGTTATTTACTTCATAGAGACCGGTCAGCGTAAAGCCACGGTCAATAAGCGGTTGCGTTGCACCGTCCTCGCCGACTACAAACACGCGGGTTTCAGCCGGGTTTACATGCTCGCTCAGGTATAGTGCAGTGGCAATACCTGAAGTCAGAATTTGGTTTTGGGTCACTGTCACGCCCATTCGTGCCAGCTTGGTTACATATTGCTCCGGGGTTAAACTGGCGTTGTTAGTCGCCAGAATGAAGCGAATTTGCAATTCATGCAGGGTTTGAAAAAATTCCGTCAATCCTGGTATCGGCTTTGTGCCATGCCATAAAACGCCATCCATGTCGATGATGAGTGCGCGAATGTTTGTAAAAGGTTGCATGATAGTTGTTTCTCACAAAATAGATTTTTTTTGTTGTGTGTTTGAATGATTGCTCCTGACTGGTATAGCCTTCACTCTGCTATGAAACAAGAAACAATGTAACAGACTGCATGTCATTATAATACGCTCATTGTTGTTCATGGAGAGTGATTTCGATGGGTGATAGTTTGAGAGAGTGTCATGTGGCCAGTATGGGGGAATGGAGAGTAGATGACGCCTTTGAGCATAGGTATCTACATAAGTGTGCGGCGAAGAAGTAGAGGAAGCGTTGCGATAACGGAAGGGAAATACGCTACATGGTGGGGTCGCAGGACGAACACGGGCTGCCGGAGGCGATAATCGTCAGGATTTGGGGTTGTTTAAATTGTAGGAGACGTTTTAGTTGCGATTATTGCTAAAGCTCCTCCTGGAGAGCTAAATTTACTGCTTGGAATCGGCTTGCTTTTCATCACCCAATCCTCTCCGGGAAGGGCTTTAATCTTCCTCTTTAGACATTTGCGGAATAAGTCCCGCCAATAACTGACGCGCCCGATTATCCGCGCCAGAAGGCAGTTTTTCCGGTTTGTTATTAATCCATGCAGCAATATCCTTCCATGCCGTAGGTGCTTGTAAATCACGTAATAACATGTGATAGCCTTGTGGATAAAATGCCACGGTTTTTTCCGTCGCATCCGTGGCGAGAAATTTCTGTAAAAATGCATAGGTTGGTTTTTTGGGAATAATTTCGTCTTTCTCGCCATAAAGCATCAGGGTATTTCCGTGTAGCAGCGTTGCGCTGTTAAATGCTTCATCCATCAAATCGGTCAATCCATATATGGTTTCTACACGAGTCGCCTTGATAACCCAAGGGTCCCGGCTCAAAGCACGAAGCATTTCAATGTTATCCGAGGGCATAACCTCCACACCTTCGCCGGTCAAGGTTAGCCAAGGCAAGCTATGCGCCAGTGTCCAAAGCAAACTGGTTTGATACCAGGGCATGGTTGGTCGCGCCCAAAGCGCCGGCGCGATGAGAATAATCCCATCCACGGCTGGCATAGTGGCCTGGCTCATGGCAGTTATAATGATTGCGCCACCCATGCTTTCACCGAGCAGATAAACTGGACGGTCCGGATAACGTTGTTTTACCAGTCGTACCAAAGTGTTCAAATCGTGGGCATAGGCCGCACCTCCTGCCCATAAGCCACGTTTTGGGGCCGCGCCAAAACCACGTTGATCGTAAGCGAAACAGGCAATACCCAGTTTGCTGAAATATTCGCCCGGCTGTTGAAAAAAACGGCTGTAATCGTTAAAGCCGTGCAGCGCTATAAGTACTGCATGCGGATCGGTTTTGGGCAGCCAATGGCGAAACGGCAAATTCGCGCCGTCTTCAGTCATGAAAATATTCTCGCTGAGCCGCGCTACATTATTTTTCGCTCCAGGCGGATAAGTCATCGGCATACAGGCCGTCAGAGAGGAAACAAGCAGAACTGAAATTATGGAGTAAAGCGTTTTCATGCGGTTGGTTGCTATTTATACAGGTTGTGCCTATCTTCCTGAGTTTTGGCTGAGGATTTTAGGGTTATAAATCAAATGTCTACTTATGTTGAAAGCGCGCGGTCTGTAGGCTGGTTTTTCAGCATTCCTTTAATGCGAAGTTATCAAAAAAACCTTAAGACAATTACCGGGGGGCGAGTGTTCCTGTAATACGATTAACGGGGTTTATAGCCATTGGTATTATGCGCAAGCCAACGTTCATTTTCGGTCACTAAATGCTCCTTTTTCCAGAACGGCGCCTTCGATTTTAAGGCTTCCATAATGTATCGACTTGCATCAAACGCATCACCACGGTGGGATGACCACACAGCGACCAGCACTATCGTCTCATTAGGCAAAATATCGCCCACTCGATGAATGACTAAACTATCGATAATAGGCCATTGTTGCTGAGCTTCGGTAATGATTTTCTTCAACTGTTTTTCAGTCATGCCGGGATAATATTCCAGGGTCATGCCTTTAACAGCGGCACCTTCATTGAAATCGCGCATCGTGCCTATAAAAATGCTAGTCGCGCCAATAGCCCCGATATTACCGGTTTTTGCGTTCTGATAGGCCTGAATTTCCTGATACGGGTCAAATGCCTCGGCACTGATTTTTATGGTCATCTTCAACCTCCGGTAACGGGCGGAAAAAATGCCACTTCATCGCCGTCCTTAACGATGTTATCGAATTCAACGTACTCCATGTTCACGGCTGCCAGAATATTCTCGGGTAATGGTTTACCCAAGTTAGTAAGATTCCAGACTTCATTGACGGTCAACAAACCTGTAATGGTCAGGTCATCTTCCGAGCGACCCACGCTTTCTTTTAAACTGGCAAAATAACGCACTTTAATTGACATAATGATTCACGGGACAAGAAAAAAAACAGATAATAAAACTGTATGAACACTTTTTTCACTAATTATTCCACAGATAATGACCTATACACCGCATTTTAATCAGGCCGGCGAAGCGCACATGGTCGATGTTGGCGCAAAAGCGATCACTCAACGCACAGCTGTCACCGAAGGCTACATTGAAATGCACCCGGAAACGCTCCAGATGATTCTTGCGGGTGAACACAAAAAAGGAGATGTACTGGCTATAGCGAGAATTGCCGGTATTATGGCCAGCAAAAAAACAGCAGATTTAATTCCGCTTTGTCATCCTCTGCCCATAACTCATGTAGAAATAAACCTGAGCACCGAAACTGAAAAAAACCGTATTCGTTGCCAAACCACGGTAAGAACCAACGGCCAGACAGGGGTGGAAATTGAAGCGTTGTGTGCCACTCAAATTGCCTTGCTCACCATTTATGATATGTGTAAAGCCCTAGACCGGGGCATGGTCATCCAGTCTGTGCAGTTACTGGAGAAAGATGGCGGTAAATCAGGACACTGGCAGCGCAATCAATGACTGCTCATTATGGACTTCAAGGGTCTTGAAAACATTATAGTAAGCAACTGAATACCCGGTTTTGATACACTACTACACCATACAAGACAACCGCAGAGACAACTATGCCGATTACATTAAAAGAGCTTGCCGATTTTTGTGATGCCCAGATTATAGGGGGCGATTTATCAACATCCATTTATTCCGCAGCCGATATTACATCGGCACAAACCGGGCAGGTTACCCAGTTGACTAACAGTCGATATGCCCAGCATGTCAAAAACTCAACGGCTTCCGCCTGCTTTATTGCCGAAGGTTTTACTGTAGATAACGTACCTGAATGCATGGCATTACTGGTTTGTGCCGATCCAGAGCTCAGTTTCATCAGGGCAGTAGAATTACTCCATCCGGCCAGGGTTTATAGTCCACAGATTGCACCTCAGGCAGTGCTTGAAAATAATGTGATATTGGGTGACGAAGTGTATATCGGACCTTATGCAGTGATTGGTGAAAACGCGAGCATAGGCGATGGCAGCGCAATACTGGCAGGCGTTTATATGGGTAAAAATGTAAAAGTGGGGAAAAATTGCCGGATTCATCCCTATGCTGTTATCTACGATGATGTGGTTGTGGGGAATAATGTCATTATCCACTCGGGAGCTATTATCGGTGCTGATGGCTTTGGCTATAAATTCAGGAATAATGTGCATGTCAAGGTGCCTCAGGTCGGTAATGTGGTAATTGATGACAATGTTGAAATTGGGGCTAATACCTGTATTGACAGAGGCGCGTTGGGAAGTACCCTGATAGGAGCGGGCAGTAAAATAGATAATCTGGTGCAGATTGGTCACAACAACAAGGTCGGCAAAAACGTAATTATGTGCGGTCTAACCGGCGTGTCCGGATCCTGTAACATTGAAGACTATGCCATTCTGGCTGGGAGTTCAGGGGTTGCTGATCATGTGACAATCGGCACCGGTGCTGTGGTAATGGCTCGTTCCGGCGTAGCGGGTGATGTCAAGGCGGGTACTCAGGTTTTCGGCAGTCCGGCAAAAGACAAAAAGACAGCTTATAAGGAGCAGATTGCAATCAGCAAATTGCCCGAGCTGCTGAAAAAAGTGAAACTACTGGAAGAAAAAATCCAGGCACTTGAAAAAAATACCTAGTCAGCGTTTAACAGCGCAGGTAATTTTGCTCGCCACCTCAAAGAAACAACTCTCGTCAGAACAACACATGACGAATAACCTAGTAATATAGTAAACTATATTTATCAATAAACGGTCTATTACGATGACAGCAAAAGATAACGTACACCTGCATGAAATAAATAAATTTGGCTCGATGGCTGAACGCTGGTGGGATACCCAGGGTGAATTTAAAACCTTGCATGATATTAACCCGCTACGAATCCAATTTATCCAGAGTTATGCGGATATTGCCGGCAAACGCGTTGTTGATGTGGGCTGCGGCGGCGGTATTTTGACCGAAGGTCTGGCTAAACTCGGCGCTGATGTTTTGGGTATTGATCTTAGTGAAGAACTGATTGATATTGCCGATTTGCATGGACTGGAGTCGGGTGTGAGCGCGCATTATCAAAAAATCAGTGCCGAAGCTCTAGCACAGCAACAGCCTGAAAGTTTCGATCACGTTACCTGTATGGAAATGCTGGAACATGTGCCTGATCCCGGATCAATAATTTCTGCTTGCTCTACCTTGGTTAAACCCGGCGGAATGGTGTTTTTTTCCACTCTCAACCGTAAACCCAAGGCATACTTGTTAGCCATTCTTGCAGCGGAGCATGTTCTGCAAATGCTGCCTAAAGGCACACATGATTATAAAACCTTTATCAAACCTTCTGAACTAAGCCAGTCAGCGCGTGCTGCAGGTCTTGAGCTTCAGGGCATGGTAGGGATTGAGTACAACCCGTTTAACAAGCGTTTTAGTCTCGGCAAGGACATTGATGTCAATTACATTGCGGCTTTTAAACGTCCCGAGTAAATGCGCTGATGTCTACTGATTTCAAGTTATCCTGTGTGTTATTCGACCTTGACGGTACCTTGGTGGATACTGCGCCGGATTTGATTTTATGCTTGAATAAAGCATTAAGCAGTCATGGCCTTACGACTGTTACGGCTGACACAATAAAACCGTTTATTTCATTTGGTGCAGTTGCAATGATTAATGAGAGCCTGGATCATTCCATATCGGAAGCGCTTCGGGCAGACATACTGGAAACTATGCTCGATCTTTATCAAAACAATATTGCCGAACACACGGTTTTTTTCAAGAGCATGTCAGACACGCTTGATGCCATTGAAGCGCAAGGACTGAAATGGGGCGTAGTCACCAATAAACGTGAACGCTTTACCAATCCGCTGATGGATGCCCTAAAGCTCACCGATCGAGCCGCCTGCATCATCAGTGGAGATACCACAGCCAACCCCAAACCCCATGTGGAACCCATGCTGGCTGCCTGCAAACTGGCGGCGGTAAAGCCGCAGGAATGTGTCTATATTGGTGATGCAAGTCACGATATTACGGCCGGGAAAAATGCCCAAATGAAAACCTTGGCCGCACTCTATGGCTATCTTAAATCCGGTGACACGCCAGAAACATGGGGCGCTGATGCACTGATAAAATCTCCCGAACAACTAGCAACCTGGATAGCCTCAGCACTATGCCATTAAAACATCAAGTTATTTTAATTACCGGCGCGGGCGGTGGATTGGGCAGCACAGCAGCCTTGACATTGGCCAAAAATGGCGCTCATGTTATTTTGCTGGATAAAAACATCGCCAAACTGGAAGCAGTTTACGATACCATTTTGGCGGCAAATGCACCCGAACCGATTATTTATCCGTTTGACCTGGCCGGAGCCAATGAAAACGAGTATCAGGAATTGGCGGATAAAATTGACGATGAATACGGATCTTTGCAAGGTCTGCTGCATTCAGCGGTGGAGTTCAGTTCGTTTACGCCTATCTCCCAATTCAGTACGAAGGACTGGGGGCATACCTTAAACGTTAACCTGAATGCACCTTTTCTACTCACTCGAGTGTTGTTGCCGGTACTGCAAAAGAGTCAACATGCATCCATTGTGTTCACGTCTGATGCTTCCGCCAGAAAGGCTCACGCTTACTCAGGCGCTTATGGCGTGTCCAAAATAGCGCTGGAAGGTTTGGCTAAAATACTCGCTGAAGAACTGGAATCGGCCAATAAAATCCGTGTCAATACATTGATACCCGGGGCCGTTGATTCACCCTTAAGAAAACGTGCCTATCCGGCAGAAGATAAAGCTAAATTGCCTACCATGGAATCATTAGCACCTGCTTACCTGTATTTATTCGGCTCTCAAAGCATTGGCGTAACCGGCCAGGCGATCGATGCTCGAACCTTTCACTTATAACTGATTATTATGGCAGAACGAGAAAGCTTTATTTTAACCAGAGATGTGAATATTGTCACCATCCCTGACGGCACGCCTGGTACCTTAAGCAAGGGCGAACAAGTGACCATACACCAGTCTCTTGGCAATAATTATACGGTTGTTACTGAGCGCGGTCACATGGTGCGTATTGACGGTGCCGATGCTGACGCACTAGGCAAAGAGCAACATGAACTGCATACTCTGGTATCAGAAACCAGCCCTGAAGCAGTTGAAAAAAATTGCTGGGAAGTCATGAAAACGGTCTATGACCCGGAAATTCCCGTGAATATTGTTGATCTGGGTCTGGTTTATTACTGCAATGTAAAGCCTGTAGGTGAGGGTAAAAATGATGTTCACATCATTATGACTCTAACTGCACCGGGTTGCGGCATGGGTCCGGTTATCCAGGGTGATGTGGAAAAATGTATCCGCGCACTGCCGGGTGTCGCAAGTGTTGATGTTGAGGTTGTTCTTGATCCACCGTGGTCGAGAGAAATGATGTCGGAAGTGGCGCAATTGCAGTTGGGGTTGTTTTAAGGTAGCCCGCAAAAAATACCCTTCCTGTCACTGTTGCCACAGATTCACAAATTATAAATAAGTTTATCTGTGAATCTGTGGCGGTTTATTTATTGCAAGTTACCTAAATAAGTTTCAACCTGGCAGATTCTTTAAAGCGAGGCGTTGTGAAGACACTTTATTATAGCCACCCGGATTTTCTATTGCATGAAACAGGTGCAGACCACCCCGAATGTGCTGCCCGACTCAGGAGCATAGCTATAGCGCTTGAAGCGCCGCAGTTTGCAAATTTAATCAGGGTCTCGCCGCCACTCGGTACTGAACAGCAAATCAGGCTGATTCATCCGCTATCTCATATTGAGGCTATCCGGGCAGCAATACCGAAACAGGGCAAACACTATCTGGATCATGATACGGTATTGTCGCCAGGCTCTGAAAAAGCGGCTTTTCGTGCGGTAGGTGCTGTTTGCGATGCAGTTGATAAAGTCCTGACTGGTCAGGCTGATAATGCCTTTTGCGCAATACGTCCACCCGGACATCACGCCGAACCGGACGTGGCCATGGGTTTCTGTCTGTTTAATAATGTAGCGATTGCCGCCGAATATGCACGCTGCCATTATCATCTGGAACGTATCGCCATTGTTGATTTCGATGTTCATCATGGCAATGGCACGCAAGCGGCTTTTTACAAGCAACCCAATGTTCTCTATGCCTCCAGTCATCAGATGCCATATTATCCCGGCACAGGTTATCCAACAGAAACCGGTATGGGCAACATTATCAATGTGCCGCTGGCCACAGGTGATACAGGTGTTGAATTCAGGCAAAAATACAATGCTATTATTTTACCCGCACTGCGAAAATTCAAACCTGATTTACTGCTTGTTTCAGCGGGTTTTGATGCCCACAGGGATGATCCGTTAGCGTCTATTATGCTGGTTGAAGAGGATTTTCGATGGCTTACTCAAGAACTGATGAGTTGTGCTGACAGTTATTGTGCAGGCAGAATTATTTCCGCATTAGAAGGCGGTTATAACCTCAATGCTTTAGCGGCCAGTGTTGCGGTTCATGTTAAAACTTTGCTGGGTGTTTAGTGCTCATATCCGCAAATATAGCGCTACTGTTATCGCCAATTCGTGGCCAGGCTGTCAGTACCGCTTTAACAACAGTTGCCAATGGAATAGCGAAAAACACGCCCCAAAAGCCCCACAATCCACCAAAGAATAAAATTGCGACAATAATGGCAATAGCATGTAAATTCACTGCTTCAGAAAATAACACCGGTACCAGCACAACGCCGTCTAATGCTTGAATAATTGAGTAAGCAATAACAATGTACATAAAGTCATCACCACTTAATCCCCATTCAAAGTAAGCGACGCCAAGAACCGGAAAAGTGACCAAAGTTGCACCTATATAGGGAATGATCACCTGCACGCCCATCAATACAGCCAACAACATGGCATAATTTAAGCCCATTGTTGCGAAGGTTGCATAACTGACAAACCAGAGAATAAATATTTCGGCAAACTTACCGCGTACATAATTGCCAATCTGAATATCAACCTCTTCCCATACCCGCACGGTTAAATGTCTGTCCCTGGGCATAAACTGCAAAAACCAGGAAATTAACAATGCCTTATCCTTTAAAAAGAAAAAAACCATCATGGGTACCAGAAACAGATAAATCATTGCACTAACTATACCGACTACTGACGCAGCCGAAAGCGACAACACATTTTGACCATAAGTTAACAATTCCCTCTGGACTGCAAACATCATCTGTTGAATTTTGTTTTCTGAAATAAATTTCGGATATATTTTGGGCAAGCGCATGATTTCAGTTTGCGCTCTGTTAATGATTTCCGGAATATTTTGAATAAGTTCGACAGCTTGTTGTGAAACAAGCGGCATTAAATAAAACAGTAAAAATCCTAAACAGGCCATAAAGCCTGAAAACACCAGATATACAGCGGGCAAACGCCGCATCCCTCTGTTTTCAGCCTTGCCCACCAAGCCTTCCAGTAAATAGGCCAGGACGATTGACGCAAAAACAGGCATCAATAAATTAGACAATGAATAAATCAGCACAAAACTGACAATTAAAATTATGGCCAGAGAAACAGCTTGGGAATTGGGCAAAAAACGCTTGAAGGAGTCAGAAAAAAAACGCAAATTTACAAATGGTGATTGAGTTGTCATTAATAACAGAATATTTTGTGTCTATTGTTGGCATTCTACATCCAATAATGCATTTCTATCCAAGATGTTTTTCAATTGCCATATTCATCGCGTAAAATGAAACTTAACACTAAAAATCAGGGACTAGCTATGCAAATTGATGTATTTAACGGCGATGCAGATGGTATTTGTGCGCTCGTGCAGTTGCGTTTGGCGCAGCCCGCCCTATCGAAGCTGGTAACAGGTGTAAAAAGGGATATCCAACTGTTGGAGCGCCTTACCGTTCAAAAAAATGATTCTGTAACTGTGCTGGATATTTCCTTAAAAAAAAATCGCACTGCTTTGGATAGACTTCTCCAGCAAGGTGCAACTGTGTTTTATGTTGATCATCATGAATCGGGTGACATTCCGCAACATCCCAATCTTGAAGCGATTATCAATACCGCTGCTAACACTTGTACAAGTCTATTGGTAGACCAACACCTTGGAGGAAAATACCGTGCATGGGCGGTTACTGCAGCGTTTGGAGACAATCTGATTGACAGCGCAGAACAGGCAGCCCATAGCCTGTCTTTATCTGCAAACCAGCTTAAACAACTCAAAGACTTAGGTGTTTGCATAAATTATAACGGCTATGGTAGCTGCATCACTGATTTGCATTTTGCACCGGATGCGCTTTACCATGAATTAGCACCCTACGCGTCACCTTTTGACTTCATGATTGACAATTTAATCATCTATGAACAATTATTAACGGGATATGCAGATGACATCGGCCAAGCTCAGCATATCAAACCTGAATACCTGACTGATGCCATTGCTGTTTATATTTTGCCGGATGAGGCTTGGGCAAGACGAATTAGCGGCGTATTTAGCAACGAACTCGCCAATCAAAACCCGCAACGTGCTCATGCAGTTCTAAGTTACAATGCTCAAGGCGGCTATCAAATCAGTGTCCGTGCTCCATTAATCAGTAAAACAGGGGCCGATGAATTGTGTTCGTCATTTACAAGCGGAGGAGGGCGCAAAAGTGCGGCTGGCATCAATCATTTGCCACTCGAAGAGTTGTCAAAATTTATTGCAGCATTTGCAAAAAAATACGCTTAATAAACCGGCTATTTTATTTAATAATCACACCATTAGCAAAATGACAAAAAAAAGCACAAATACAGTCTGGCACCATGCAACCATAACCCGTGCTGACAGGGAAGCACTGCATAAACACAAAAGTGTTATCCTCTGGTTTACCGGGTTATCCGGGTCTGGTAAATCCACTTTAGCTCACGCAGTAGAAGAACATCTGCATAAAACCGGTAATTCCACTTTTGTACTCGATGGCGATAACGTCCGGCATGGGTTGTGCAGCGATTTGGGGTTTAGTGATAGTGATCGTGTTGAAAACATCAGGCGAATTGGTGAGTTAGCGAAGCTAATGACAGAAGCGGGTGTTATCACCTTAACCGCCTTTATTTCGCCGTTTAAATCCGATCGTGAAGATGCCAGAAAACGGGTGCCGCATGGTGATTTTCTGGAAATATATTGCCAATGTCCGATCGAAACGTGCGAAAAAAGAGATGTAAAAGGCCTGTATAAAAAAGCCAGGGCGGGAGAAATACCTTTTTTCACTGGCATTGGCTCTCCATACGAAGCGCCGGATCGGCCTGAGCTAGTTATTAATACCCACGAACTAACTCTGGATGAAAGTGTTCAAAAAGTGTTAAACCTGCTCATTCAACGAGGGATCATCAAAGCTAAAGCAGGGTGAGCGAATATGAATTTTAAGACTTTACACTCAATTAGATAAACCCATAAAAATGCCAAGACAAATTCGCTTTTAATTGTAACCTAATTGATGGTCCAATAACTTTAAAAGTCAAATGCATTTGCACTGTCTGCTAAAGCAAAAACACAAGGTGTTTATTAAGAAGTGCTAAAATGGAAAGATTGATTTCGCGTATGTTGATACAAAATTACAAATTAAGGAAAAGAATATTATGATTCCCGTTATCTTATCGGGTGGCTCAGGAACAAGACTTTGGCCACTTTCTCGCGGACAATATCCAAAACAATTTCTGCCGCTGGTTTCCAATCATACAATGATTCAGGAAACAGTCCTGAGGTTGGCCGGTTTTGAAGGATTAAAAGCCCCGATTGCAGTATGCAATGAAGATCATCGTTTTATGATGGCGGAACAGCTTTGGGAAATAGGTGTGAAACCTGCCGCGATTATTCTCGAACCAGTGGGTAAGAACACCGCACCCGCCGTGGCTATGGCGGCATTAACAGCGGCATCCGAGGATGATGTATTGCTGGTGTTGCCGGCCGATCATGTCATATCAAATGTGGCCGCTTTTCATAAAGCAGTGGTTCAGGCAAAAGCATTGGCAGAGCAGGGGTTTTTGGTTACCTTTGGTATAGT
>NQJI01000233.1 GCA_002256705.1 Methylococcaceae bacterium NSM2-1 | reverse complement strand
AGAAACAGATCGAAGTAATGGCTGAAAACTGTCGTGTAAACGGGTTGGTTCTTTATGATATGACAAGCCCTAATAATGGCGTGATACATGTTGTTGTACCTGAGCATGGTTTCGTCCACCCTGGCATGGTGGTCGTTTGTGGTGATAGTCACACTGCGACACATGGTGCCTTTGGCGCGCTAGCATTTGGTATCGGTACATCCGAGGTAGAGCATGTGATGGCCACTCAGACGCTGCCACAGAAAAAATCGAAAACCATGTTGGTTCAGGTTAATGGAAAATTATCCAAATACGCCTCTGCTAAAGATATTGCACTGGCTATTATCGGTAAAATCGGTACAGCAGGCGGGACCGGTTATGTAATCGAATATGCAGGCGAGGCTATCAAGGAGCTTTCAATGGAAGGACGCATGACGCTCTGCAATATGGCCATTGAAGCCGGCGCCAGAGCAGGCTTGGTCGCGCCGGATGAGAAAACCTACGAATATCTCAAGGGACGTGAATTTGCTCCATCCGGTAAAAACTGGGATCTTGCCTTGGCCTACTGGAAGAGCCTTCCCAGTGATGACGGCGCAGTTTTTGATGCCGTCATCACGCTTGACGCTGCAGATATTGCTCCTCAGGTTTCCTGGGGAACTTCTCCTGAACAGGTTGTAGGCGTCGATAGCACTGTTCCTGCGCCAGAGAGTTTTGATAACGAAATAAAGCGCAAGGCTTGTGAAAGTGCACTGGCTTATATGGGCTTGACTCCCAATACAAAAATAACCGATATCCCCATAGATCTTGTTTTCATTGGCTCTTGTACAAATGGACGTATAGAAGATTTTCGGATTGCTGCAGAAGTGACAAAAGGCACAAAAGTTGCCAAAGGAGTCACGGCTATTGCAGTACCAGGCTCCTATCACGTGAAGCAGCAGGCTGAAGAAGAGGGCTTGGATAAAATTTTTATTGATGCCGGTTGGGAATGGCGTGACCCCGGGTGCTCCATGTGTCTGGCGATGAATGGTGATGAACTTACCAAGGGCCAGCGTAGTGCATCGACTTCAAACCGTAATTTTGAAGGGCGGCAGGGCAAAGGTGGACGCACGCACCTGGTTTCGCCTGCAATGGCAGCTGCAGCCGCTGCGGCAGGTCATTTTGTTGATATTCGCAACCTGAACCCTTAACACACAGGCAGATCGGAAAAATTATGGAACCGTATAAAAAACATGAAAGTATTGCTGCATTGATGAATCGCAGCAATGTTGATACTGATCAGATTATTCCCAAGCAGTTTCTAAAAAAAGTGGAACGTAGCGGCTTTGGTGTGCACCTATTCCACGACTGGCGATATAACGACGACGGCACTGACAATCCGGAGTTTGAGCTGAACAAGCCTGCCTTTAAAGGTGCCAAAATTTTGGTGGCTGGCGATAATTTTGGTTGCGGTTCATCCCGGGAACATGCGCCATGGGCAATTGCCGATTATGGTTTTAATACCATCATTTCTACCAGCTATGCCGATATCTTTTATAACAATTGTTTCAAGAACGGAATTTTGGCCATAAAGGTCACTAAAGACCAGTTGGACAGACTGATGGCGGAGATTAGCGCAAACGAGGGCGTGCGTTTTGTTGTTGATCTGGAAAATCAGCAGGTAACGACACCTGCGGGCAATGACTTCAGTTTTGAGATTGACCCCTTTCGCAAGGGTAATCTGTTAAGCGGACTGGATGACATTGGCTTGACATTGAAGCATGCTGACAAGATCGACCAGTATGAAAGGCAGCATAAGCAAGCCTATCCCTGGCTTTGGACTTAAAAATTGCAGGTTGGTCTGGCGATAGCCAACCCAACAAATCCTGTGTCTATGTTGGGTTGCCAAAAAGCGGCAATCCAACCCACACAACTTAAAAAATTGTCAGGTTACGCTATGAAATTGTAAAAAAATTATCAATAAGTCCCGGAAAAATGATTTTTCACTGCCGAGGCACGAAGGACGCAGAGAATTAAGTAATCTATTCAAGGTACTGAAAATTTTGTGTCTTTTGTATCCCAATAATTTTTTTATAGAAAAATACCGAATACTTTCATAGCCTCATAAGCTAGCTTCCCGACCTATTAAATTCAATCCGCAATGAGAAAATACAGGCTATAGCCATGTCCACAGATTCCAGATATATACAACTGATGGACACCACTTTGCGTGATGGTGAACAAACTCAGGGCGTCTCTTTCACACCCACGGAAAAAGTCAACATTGCCAAGGCTCTGTTGCAGTCGCTACGGGTTGATCGTATTGAGGTTGCGTCTGCGCGGGTCTCTCAGGGTGAAAAAGAGGCGGTTACTAACATTAACCAATGGGCGCAACAGGAAGGTTTCGTCGGCTGCGTTGAAGTGCTTGGATTTGTTGATCATACCAAAAGTGTTGACTGGATTTTGGAAACGGGTGGCGGGGTAATCAATTTACTGACCAAGGGTAGCGAAAAACATTGCCGTGAACAGTTGGGAAAAACGCTATCCCAGCATACTCACGATATTCTGCAAACGGTTAATTACGCGCTGGAAAAAGGTCTGAAGGTTAACGTTTATCTGGAGGACTGGTCGAACGATACACTGGGTGTCTTGTCTCCTGAAGAAGTATTCACCAACCTGAGTGATATGTGTCATCGCTACCCGGAACTGCAATTTGACTTTCATCCCCATAATGATTATGGACTGGCAACCGCCAATGTAATGGCGGCCGTTCGTGCCGGCGTAAGCTCTATACACTGCACTGTTAACTGCCTGGGTGAGCGGGCAGGCAATGCATCGCTTGCTGAAGTCGCGGTTGTCTTGCGCGATAAAATGAATATGCAACTATCTATCGATGAGAGTCATATTGTTCGTGTCAGCAATATGGTTGAAAATTTCTCTGGAAAACGGGTTGCGGCTAATGCGCCCATTATTGGCGCTGATGTCTTTACCCAAACTGCCGGAATTCATGCAGATGGTGATCAAAAGGGAGGGCTATATAAAACCAGGTTAGGCCCGGAACGCTTTTCTCGGACTCGAAGCTATGCTTTAGGCAAAATGAGTGGCAAAGCGTCATTGAAAAAAAATCTGGAGCAGTTAGAGCTTGACCTATCGGAAGAGAATCAGAAAAAAGTACTGGACCGTATCGTTAGTCTCGGCGATTCAAAACAGACCATCACCACAGATGACTTGCCCTTTATTATTGCAGATGTACTGGAGAGCAAGGATTATCAACATATAAAATTGCTGAACTGCTCAATTACCAGCGGTCTTGATTTAGAGTCGACTGCCAGTATTCGGGTCAATGTGAACGGCACCAAGCATATTGCTTCAGGTTCCGGAAATGGCGGTTTTGATGCATTTATAGATGCCATCAACAAGGTGATGAAATTGCATAACTATACCTTGCCGGCATTGGTCGATTACGAAGTAAGGATACCCCGGGGTGGCCATACCTATGCCTTAACTGAGTGCGTGATTACCTGGGATTGTGGCGGCGAATTACGTAAAACCCGTGCTGTGCATTCCAATCAGGTTTTTGCCGGTGTCTTGGCAACACTCAAAATCATTAATATGCAATTGCACGAGCTGAATTTGAACCCTGTTTAAAAATAACCGGCATTCTATTTCATAGGGTTTTTACCGGGTGATTACCAAAAAATGGGTAATATGTACAACTATTTTATTTTTACCATCATTAGTGCTGTTTCAACGTAAATATTCATACAACGACAATAATTCTAAGCTTGTTGCAGGGGGCTTTGGCTGCCATGATCGCGGCATAAGCTACCATTATCGCGGTTTATGCTACTCCTACTGATAAGTAATTGAAAAACATCTATTTTGTCTCTCTGGACGATAAGCCAGACATTTAGCGCAAATTTAGTGTCTTTTAAAATAAACTACGCAATTAAATTTATAATGTGAGAGAGTTAGGTCATGAGTAAACAAAAGTTATCGTTACAGGATCAATTATTAAAATCGGGATTAGTGAGTACAGCCCAGGCTAAAAGTGCCAAATCCGAAAAACGCAAACAAACTCAACAGCAGCGCAAGAATAATGTAACGGTAGTTGATGAAGCTAAAGAGCTGGTTCAAAAAGCACAGGCAGAAAAAGTTGAAAGGGACCGGGAACTTAACCAGTTAAGAAAGCAGCAAGAAGAGCAAAAACACCTGATTGCGCAAGTTAAACAATTAATTGAACTCAACAGGCAGCCCAAAGATGCTGACGGATTGGCATATCATTTTAATGATAATAATAAAATAAAGACACTGTATGTCTCGGCAACCATCCGTGAACAAATTATTCGGGGTCGGATGGCTATTGTAAAACTGGGGGAAAGCTATGAAGTGGTATCGTCTGAAGTAGCAAAAAAAATAAGCTTGCGCGATGCAGCCAGTGTTATTGTACATAACGAGCAATGCGCCAGTGCAGTTGCTAATAAAGACGACCCCTATGCGGACTATCAAATTCCGGATGATTTGATGTGGTAATGCCGTGTTGCAGTGAAAGAGTGGGGGGTCAACCTATGACAGCCCCCCACACCATTATTTTGCAGTGCTTTCCTGCTTAATCAGTTTATTCATAACCTCAATCATCTTTTCATGAGATCCAGCTAATTTGCCATTGGTTTTGTATTTGCCATTGATAATGATCGCAGGAACTCCTGTTATACCATAGCGAGCTGCCATAAGAGGTGCCTGACGCATCTTGGCATCGACTACAAAGGAATTGTAGGCTTCATGGAATTGGGTTTCATTAACGCCATGAGCCGCAAAAAACTTGGCCAATGCTTCTTCAGTATCGAGAGTTTCTTTTTTGTTTTGCACCGCATCAAAAAAATCAGCATGAACTTTATCAACAACTCCCAACGCTTCGGCAGTGTAATAAGCTTTTGCATGTTTGCTCCAGAGCTCATTAAATGCTGCGGGTTGGCGGATAAACTCAACATTTTTTGGCAGACTTTTCGCCCATTTTTCGAGTAAAGGCTCAAAGCTATAGCAATGTGGGCAACCGTACCAGAAGAATTCAATCACTTCTACTTTATCCGGGTTTTGTGTGGGCTG
>NQJI01000232.1 GCA_002256705.1 Methylococcaceae bacterium NSM2-1 | reverse complement strand
CCCGGCCTTCTCGCTGGGGGAGAAGGAGAATCTCAAACCCTCTGGCGCTGTTTCTCCCGCGACTGGATCAAAACCCAAAAAGGCGACTCGCTCGATATTGCCTGGCTGAAAGACCAGGACAGCGTCGATGCCGCCAGCCTGCCGGAACCGGATGTGTTGGCCGCAGAAGCCATGAGCGAACTCACCGAAGCTCTGCGGGAACTCAACGGTTTGATACAGGCGTTGGGTGCAGGCGATGAGGCGCAAGCGCAAAATGATTTATTGGCGGAGGTGTTAGGATTAGGTGAGAGTGCATGAACCAACCGGATGTTTACGCTAGCCGCTGGTTCCCAAGCTCAATCTTACGCTGGTTCCCAAGCTCCAGCTTGGGAACCTAAACCGGAAGCTCCAGCTTCCTGACTTTATAAAGAGTTTTTAAATGCCCAGAAGCCGTTACCGTATTTTAAACAAAACTTACCCACATTTTTTGACAGCGACGATCAATCATTGGCAACCGTTGTTCACTCGCACAGAAACAGTGGAAATAGTGTTGGATTCCTGGAGATTTCTGCAGCAAGAGTCCGGGTTTGAAATCTATGGCTACGTCATTCTGGAGAACCACTTGCATCTTATCGCCTCGTCACCCGATTTAAGCCGGGATATGCAGAGATTTAAATCCTATACTGCCAAGCGAATCATCGACTACCTGGAGCAAACCCAGGCAAAGAGAGTTTTAGAACTGCTGGCTTTATTTAAACGGGCGCATAAAACGGAGAGTCAATATCAGGTTTGGGAAGAAGGCAGCCATCCTCAACTCATAGAATCCGAAACGGTAATGCGCCAGAAGCTGGATTATATCCATCAAAATCCGGTAAAACGCGGGTATGTCGATTTGCCCGAACATTGGCGCTATTCAAGCGCACGCAACTATTTAGGGCTAGAAGGTTTGATTGAGGTAGTTCGGGCATGGTAAAGCGGAAAGAAAAGAAGCTGGAGCTTCCACAACCTGGTTCCCAAGCTGGAGCTTGGGAACCAGGGAAAAGTCGAGTGATGTCATGAAGTCAAAACAAGGCTGAGGCCCTCCCATGTATGGATTCAAACTCTGTTGCGATTGCCGTTATTGCCGGTGTTGAGTTGCTGCTTCCGGCTTTCGCCGGTTGGCGGGTATTCAGTATTTTTTGGCCCATTGATCCGGATAAAACCACGAAAAATTTTGGCGCCGCTCTCGGAAATATAACGTTTTGGTGCTGGCGGGTGGTCGCGCTCGGCGGTATGCAAGTCTGCACTATCGGGCTGTATATTCTCTCGCCTATTCCGGATACCGCCTTCCTTGCCAGTCTTCCGGCCTTCTAAGCTATCCTCGCTGGGTTCCTTATGTTCTTCGACAAGGGGGTAAAAAAACAAAGCCGGAATAAGACCAAAAAATCATCCATTAAGATGATTGTTTTTGTTGGGCTTTTGTTCTTGGTGGGGGCGATTTGGGGCGTGGTTTCGCTTCATGCCTGGATTTTCATTTTCTCTGGTGTAGCGGCATTTTATATCCTTTCTTACTTAAAAAAATAAGTCTATGAAAAAAATTCTGGTTGTATTTACTGGCGGGACGATTGGTTCAACTGCGGCTGAAGGAACCATCAATACCTCAAGCGAGGCCCCGTTCAAATTGCTTCAGCAGTTTCAACAGCATTACAAAAATCATCGACAAATCCATTTCAGCACTATCCAGCCCTTGCTGATTTTAAGCGAGAATCTTGCGCCGTGTGTCTGGCAAACGCTTATTGCTGCCATTGAAGCACAGCAACCCGATCAGTATGACGGCATTATCCTTACTCACGGCACCGATACGCTAGCCTATACCGCAGCCGCATTAAGCTTTTATTTCAATGCAATCAAAATACCCATGATTCTGGTTTCCAGCGATTATCCTCTGGAAGATACCAGGGCGAACGGACTTGAAAATTTTATGTGTGCCGTTGAATTTATACTGCAAAATATCCAGGCAGGTGTTTTTGTTCCCTATCGCAATCGACAGCAAACACCTCAAGTGCATAGAGGGTCTCGCCTGACCTGTTCTTTACAGTTAAGTGGTGATTTTTTCAGTATTCAGGGCAAAAGCTTTATGCAGTTTGAAAACCGGCAGTTTTCGCTGCTGAATCCATCCACAAAGTCAACCCCTTATGCCCCCCTCATCCCAGCCCCTTCGACGCTGCTCAGGGCAGGCTTCTCCCTCAAGGGAGAAGGAGCAGGTACTTGCGTAGATACCAATGCACTAGAGAGCAATGCTGAGGCGGTGGGAAGGACACAAACAAAAACCCCCAGCCTAAAAGCCGATTTTTCTGAGCAAATTTTAATGATAAAACCCTATCCGGGATTGAATTATGCTCATTTTAATCTGGACAATGTCCATGCTGTTTTACATGATTTATATCATTCCGGTACCGCTTGTGCATCGGTTCAATGGGGAAAAAATTATTCATTACTTGAGTTTATAAAACGTTGCGGGGAGCAAAATATCAAGGTTTATCTGGCTCCGGCGATTAAATCGGCCAATGCCTACCAAAGTACCAGGGCATTAATGGAGCAGGGCGCTGAAATGATCTGGAATATGTCGATT
Source organism: Methylococcaceae bacterium NSM2-1 (assembly GCA_002256705.1). Classification (GTDB taxonomy): domain Bacteria; phylum Pseudomonadota; class Gammaproteobacteria; order Methylococcales; family Methylomonadaceae; genus Methylobacter_C. The sequence goes on along the minus strand of NQJI01000232.1, from coordinate 56 downwards.
GAAGCCGCGTACGTAAAGCTGATGCTGGCTTACGGGAATTTTAATGATGAACAGCA
>NQJI01000231.1 GCA_002256705.1 Methylococcaceae bacterium NSM2-1 | reverse complement strand
TGACGGGATGATGTGTACTGCTGTAAGGCTGATGCACTCGTTTGGGGTTTGCGATAAATATCTGTTGAAAAGCGCGTAGCAAGAAAGCTGCGGCAAGGACGTTGCCTATCAGTATGGCAATCGCCATTAGCCAGCCGTCTTCTTCAATAACGCCTTCAATGAGCAGGTGAGCGGCATCATATCCCGGCGTGCCGGGCATGACCATGGTGCTCAGAGCCGAGATCAGAAACAGCAAGGCTAAGGCGGAATTGGTATCAAACAGCCCGCCCAGGCGCGGGATAAAAGCGGTGCGTGTTCGCTCATAAATCAAACCGACGCTGAATAACATGCCTGCTGTCGCAAGACCATAAGCAATAGAAAGCAAGAGACTACCTTCCAGACCGTATTCGTTAAAACAGAAAATACCGATGACCAGCATTCCCGTATGGCTGACGACGGCAAAAGCCAGTAACCTGCGAATATTAATTTGCATCAGGGCCAGTAAGGCGCCGTAAAAAATACTGATCAGACTCAACGTCAATACAAATCCGGTCCATTGTTCGGCGACACCTGGAACCAGCGGCAAAATAAAACGAATCACGGCATAAATGCCCAGTTTCAGGCCCACCATAAAAATGGCGGCACTTGCGACCGTGCCTTGTTCCGCGATTAACGGCAGCCAGCCGTGAAACGGAAATAACGGCATACGAATGGCGAAACCAAAGAACAGCAGTATAAAAATCAATACTTCATCATGTAGAAAGGCATTGTTCTGTTTGAGCGTCAACCAGTCAAATGTTAGCGGATGCTCTGAATCGATTAAGCCAAAGGCGAGGAACATAAAGCCGGCCAAGGTCATGAGCAAACCGCTGCCCCAGTATTGCAGCAATAGTGTGACGACCCAGCGTCTGTTTCGTCCGGTTCCGGCATGAACGGTCAACAAAACCACAGGAATGAGTTCCAGCATACACCATAGCCAGAATTGCATAACATTCAGTGCTGCAAAAGCGCCGATCAAGATACCTTCATAGCCCAGCAGGCAGGCAATGAACAGCCGATCCGTAGCATGCCGGGTAATCATTGTATAAACCAGGCCCAGCAAAGTTAAAATAGCCGTCAATGGAATAAATAAAATATTCGCTCCATCAACACCTACACTGTAACTGAGACCTGCAAAGCGTACCTGTTCGACCAGATGAATACCGGGATTACCGGAATCAAAAATAACTAGCAGGTAGATGCTGAGTAACAATGTCAACAGCGTTCCGGAAAAGCCAAAACGCAGTGCAACAGTTGATGAACGTGAACACAGGATAGCGACCATGGCCGCAAGTGGAACAAAGGTCAGTGTGGTTAGCAGCGGGAAGGCAGCAGATTCCGACCAAAGAGTAATATGGTTATTCATCATCGCCTCAAAATGCAACCAACAATGTTATAAACACAAACAGCACCAGATAGCGCGGCCTTAGTATTAACTGCTCGAATTTATTGGCGGCGCGCCCAAGTTTTCGACCATAATTAACTGCGTTTTTGCCTATGCCACGCAAAACAAAGTGGCCTTCAAACCAGTGCATGATGGCTGCAAACCATTCGGTGAGTTTACCTGCCAGACCACTGCCGAGAGCAAATTCATCGACTTCATTATCCAGCCGGGCTCCTATCATTTTTTCTTCCAGTTGAGCCAGTGATGATATTGTGCGAATGGCGGGTGCAGGCGCACCCATAATGCGATCAACAACGTGATCATCGAAATAAGCCAGATCATGTGCTAATCGCCGAATCGGCCTTACCAATGTCCAGTCAGCCATTTGATCCAGCCAGAATCGTTGTAGTGAAGCAATATAGGCCCAGCGCAGTCCGGCGATGGCAGGTGCAACAGGTTTTACCGGGTTGTCATGTACATGATGGAGAAGTGACGGTGCCGTTAAGAACAGATAGCCACGTACCACGGCATGAGCGCAAAGATGCCAGCTGGCCAGTTGCCAAAATCCGAGGCCACATTCCAGAAACATCAAACCCAGTTGACCGGATGTGGCAAAAACCAGCGAACTCTTTACGTCAGTCTGAGTCAGGCCGACAATAAAACTATAGATTGCCGTTGTACATCCCACTATGGCGAGCACGGCCATAGAAAATGGCGCCTGTTCAAAAACGGGTTCTAACAGACAGACAAGATAGACACCGGCGTGTATCATGACTGCGCCGTAAAATACAGCGCTTGATGGTGTTGGTCCTTCCATCGCTCGCGCCAGCCAGGGTGTAAAAGGCAGTTGTGCTGATTTTGCAAACGCCGCTATGGCAAAGCAGAGGGAAATTCCGGTGGCTTCACTCGTGGTTAGCTCTGTCGAGGCAGCAGTTAAAGTATTCCAGTTAATGCTGTCGGCCCAGGCGTAACTTAATCCTGTTCCCAGGATAAACCCGGCATCGCCGATACGGTTTGTGACAAATACCCGCGTTGCATTAGTTGTGGCAACCGGGCGATTGTATGCGAACGCTATCAATAGATAAGAGCAGAGTCCGGCAATCTCCCAGCCGAAAAATGTGCCTGCCGCATTAGCCGACAACACCAGTAACAGCATGGCCGAAGCAAACAGGCTCAAAATAAAGAAAAAGCGATGGAAGCCCGGTTCTTTATGCATGTAATCAATCGAAAAATGCATAATGATAAATAACAGGATAG
>NQJI01000230.1 GCA_002256705.1 Methylococcaceae bacterium NSM2-1 | reverse complement strand
AAACGGGAACCGGCCTCCTGGCATACATTGCTGGAAGGGTTGCGCTTTGTCCGTTCACGTCCGGTGATACTCGGGGCGATTTCTCTGGATTTATTTGCTGTGCTGTTCGGAGGGGCTACTGCGCTTTTGCCTGCTTACGCCAGCGATGTCTTGCATGTTGATTCGGCAGGTCTTGGTTTGCTACGCACCGCCCCAGGTGTCGGTGCTGCCCTTACTGCTGTGGTGCTCGGTTTTACACCGATCTCCCATCGAGTCGGACGCTGGATGTTTGAGGGGGTACTTCTGTTTGGTGCGGCAACAGTGCTGTTCGGTCTCTCAGAGAATTTTCAGCTTTCGATGGTGGCGCTTGTTCTGATGGGCGCCGGCGATATGGTTAGCGTTTATATTCGCCACATGCTGGTTCAGCTGGAAACCCCGGATGCGATCCGCGGCCGGGTCAGTGCTGTGAATTCTGTCTTTATCGGAGCGTCAAACGAGCTGGGTGAATTTGAATCAGGTTTGACGGCAGCCTGGTTCGGGCTGGTTCCTGCTGTGATCATTGGCGGCGTTGCCACACTGGTTATCACGGCATTGTGCATGTGGAAATTTCCTGTTTTACGCAACATGGACAGATTTCCTATTGCTTTTCAGAAATCAGATAAATGGCAGGCAGAAAAAGTATCTGCTCGGCCGCGCCAGCGGAAGAAGCATAAAGTTTTCTATAATCAGAGTAAGCGCAAACGCAGTTGATGATCAATGTTTAAAAGGCATCTAAAGTGCTTTTAGTCCCACATGAACGTTGTACGAGAACAGTCCAAAACCTTAGTCTATATAACTGATACCGGAACGACCCGGTTTTTGAGTATCAACTGCCGCCATAACCGCGCCTGTCTTTTTCCGGCAAGCTGTTGAAGAATTCTTTCAGAGACTGTTCTACTTCGATTGGGTAGACGTTATTATTTGGAAACGGAAACGGCTTGAAATTTACTTCGCTGATTATAAGGGTTCTCTAATGCCGGCTTAAGTTGCTTCTGCTCAACTTATTGTGCGCCATTCCTGAGTATCAAAGCGCAAATCAAAATTAGATTGATGCCAAACCTTTCTCTATAATTCCGTTGTGATAATACTTGTTCAGGTCTATACCGTAATCTTCTGCCCTGACAATTTTTGTGATTCTATATTCCTGTCCGCTTGCATCCAAATCCATTTTAGTCAAATCAACCATACGTTCGGGTCTGGGTTTTTTATCCTCATCCAGCAATAAAATGATTTTGGGTTTTAATTTTTTTTTCTGATTTGCTTCAACAACTATTGCGATTTCTCCATTACTCATTTCAACAATACAACCTGGGGGATAAATGCCGAGACATTCAATGAATTTATAAGTAAGCCCTGAATCAAGGTGGGTTCCGCATATTTTAGTCATGATGTTAATTGCATCAAGGTGGGTTCTTCCTTTCTGGTAAACGCGATCACTGGTAATTGCATCGTACATATCGACAATAGCAACGATACGTGTGTATGGAGTAATTTTTTCAGCGGTCAGTTTGCGAGGGTAGCCTGTTCCATCCAGGCGCTCATGATGATTATGTGCAACATCAATAGCGCCAGCGTACATCCCACTGCTTGATAACAATAATTTCCATCCTAACTCCGGGTGGCTTTGCATGATTTTTAATTCGTCAGGCTCCAGTTTTCCGGGTTTATTTAAAACTTCTAAAGGAACTAACATTTTCCCCATATCATGCATCATTCCGCATAAGCCAACGTCGTTAAGCGCTTCAACAGAAAGATTTATCTGGCGCCCCAAAGCTATGGCTAAAATGCATACGTTCATGCTATGTTGAGATGTATATAAATCCCTGTTTTTTAACTGCGTCATCCATAGCAAGGCATCAGGTGCATGAAGAATACTATCCACACATTGAGCTACCGCTTTTTTGGCAATTTCAACATTGATAGTTTCGCTTACACACACATCCTGCATGAAGCTTCTAACCAGATTACTCGTTTCCTGATACAGATAGCTCGCATGCTCAATTTCCTTTTCAAAAGTAGAGAGTTTATCAGGAGGAGTTTTTCTATCCAGCCACTCTTTACTATAAGCATCCCTTGCTTCAACTGTTTGAATTTTATTTTGTTTATTAACATCAATATAAACAAATTTACATTGCTCGCTAACCGCATTGATGTCGGCCTGATTTTTTAGCTCAAAACCTTGAAATAAGAAATTACTTTTCAGCCAGGGTTTATCCAGCTTGGAAACATACATTCCTACCTGCAGATCCTCGACATTAATCTTGGTTAGTGTGTTTGGTGTATCGATAAATAGTGTTTTACTGTTGTTCATAAATTAAAAATTTTCCCGGTTTCTCGTTCCGTTATAACCACAAAATACATTGTGCATTCTATGTAATCTCCTGCCTATCGATCCACCAATGAGCCGCTCTACCGTAAAACTCTGGTATTAGACAAAGTACAAGATTAGTAAAGTTTAGTCTATTTAAAAACCATTGATTTTATCTCAAGCCCTATTGATGTTTTTAATCTTTGCAAACCTGCACAGCATACACTCACCAATTATTAGACCGTTATTCGTTTCATCATACGATGAAACTGCAAAACAAAAATCATCAAGATTAAAATTTTGATGAAGTGCAAAACTGACGCTACCATTGATTAACGGCTTTCTTTTCGCTAAAGAATTTATTTACTCTACGCAACTA
>NQJI01000229.1 GCA_002256705.1 Methylococcaceae bacterium NSM2-1 | reverse complement strand
CCGAACGTTTTTGGGCGATTGCAAGTTTGGTCAAAACGTTCAGGCCGGGGTTGCAAACCCCGATCCGCTTAAGATTTATTTTTTAATCATACGTCATAAGCTGGTAACCGAATCTTTATCTAAATCGGTGAGAAATTCTGTTAATACTTTCCGATTTGCATGCGGCATCACCACAACATGCGCATAATCCTGTTTTACATGGTTTATCTCCAAAAGCATGGTTGCTAATGAATATTTTTTTACAATCCGGTCGCTGGGCTTTCTAAAAAAAATGGTATTAGAAAGATTGTTAACACGTGTGGGTTGCAAATGGGGAAAATGGGCTTGCATTTGCTCCATCAGGTAAACCGCGTTTTGCATCATAGACTGCGTATCTTCAGCTAGCTTGTTCATGGCCGATGGCGTTGAAAAGAAATAGAACTCCGCCGGTTTTACAGCATCTCTAGAGCAGGTTATTGTTCCCGGCACGTGATGAATATACTCGGGATTATGAATTTGACTAAACAATTCATTAAACTCATCAAAATAGCTTCTTGTGGTAATAAATAAACCAGCAGGCGATGGAAAACCAAAAAATTTATGGCAGGAAACGGCTATAGAATCATAGCGTACAGCTGCTGGATTACTCTTGGATTGATATGACACTTCACTAGCATGGGAAGTATGGGGCAGGTAGCCGCCAAATAATGCCGCATCCAAATGCAGATAACTTGGATGACCTTTTAACGTTTCCTGAATAAGGTCAACCTGATCTATTGCTCCTTTAAATGTGGTCCCGATCGTCGCTATTACTAATGCTGGTTGAGAAGGGTTTTCGGCTAGCTTTTGCCTTAAGTCATTGGGATCCATACCACCATCCGGTAATGTTTCAACAAAAACTGTTTCAAGCCCCAACAAGTCCCGTAAAATCTGTATCGAATAATGTGCTTCTTTGGTGAAATAAGCTTTCGGAAATACCCCGGTGCGTCCTTTTAAAATGGTCCGCCCCATATACATGCCATGCATATTGCTGTCAGTACCACTATTTGAAAGAAAGCCCCATGTGTTCCCGGGAGGAAACCCATATAACTTGCCAAATCTAAGGATGAGTTCCCGTTCAAAATCGTGGGTATTGAAAGGGATAGCGCTGTCTTTGAAAGGATTCCCTACATTATTGTATGCAAAAGTTCCAACGCCTACATCGAACAGTTGTTGGCGCCAGGCAAAAAAATCCTCGGACGGGGTATTCATATTGACAGGATACCCTAAAAGAAGATTTTTCAGCTTCGCAAGCTTTGCCTTGTCAGCCAGCGACAGGTTTAAATTTGAAGATGTCTCTTCCTGATTGGGCAACCAATTGAGATTTGCAGGCCTACAACCAGCAGTAACAGCCAGTATCCCCGCACTGCTATAACTTAGAAAACGACGTCGTGTTAGCATAGCACCTTTTTAAATCTGACAATATTTCGAAATTAGTTTTATCGGATAGCTCAAGCATCTCAAGTTCATTCACATAAGTCAAGAAAACAGCGGAACTTAAGATTTAGGTTCTTTTGCAAATATTCAAAGGAAATAAGCCGTAACTATTTGCGGATAAAGTTATCCCGCTAAAACCATAAACTGCCTATAAAGCGGTATGTTTTCCTCGTAAGGTTGACTCTTTCTAATCATGTGAGCTGTTTCGATCCCATCAAGGGTTGCCTTTGCTGAATGAAAGGCTTTAAAACTGATCATCAGATATTTCAATTCCTAAAAGGAATAAATAATCGCTTGGTTTGACAAATGTTGAGAGAGACACTGTCGTTCATCATAAGTCCATGGACTGGCCTGAAAGCGATTGATTCGGTAGTCAATCAGGTAATGGAAGTCCGCGAACAAATCATCAGCACATGATCTGAAACCTCCGTTTTTACTAGACCAAGGTTTTGTCCATAAGAATGATGCCATGATGATCATTAATGGACTCAAAGACCGGTTTGCCTTGAAAAGTAAAGGTTTTATAGGGGGCTTCAAAGCGATCCACAAAACCGAATTTCCTGAAAATGTGTTGAGAAACCACGCCAGTTGCCTCTACGATGCCTGTTTTGTAGCCGTTCCTGATACCGTTCTCTAAACAGGTTTGTACCAAATTCTTCGCTACATTCTTGCCAGATTGGCGATGATCAACTGCAAGCAGGAAAAGGTGAAGATATTCGCCTTTGGGTAAAATCCTTCCCTGCTTGTATTGAGTATCCAGTTCATCCAAAACCGCCCACAGCGGCTCAAAATTGTCGCCAAGATGCCGCATTTCTTCCGGCGGCTCTATAGCAAAATCATCAGTAACCATCGCGCCGATGATTTGGTTAGTGTCCTGATTCCTGGCAATCACAGTTAATTCTTCCTGTTCAATCTTAGGCCCCAGCAGCCTTACAAAATCAGCAAAATCGGCTAGAGAAATACCCAAGGAAGAAGTAACTGGTTCAAATCGAGCAAATGTTTCAGCCGTCATCGCTGCGATTTCATGGAGTTGACTTATATCAAATAGTTCGTATTGCACACCTTCAGCTTCGTTCAAGACCATTGCAGTTTCTCCTTTGAGCCTAGCAAACGTGTATGGAATTTCAGTGATTTTTCGATTTAGCATAATCCAGCAATACATCTTACCTGTTTTAGTTGTCAAGCAAGACTATATAAAAATGATGATCAGATCATTCGGAATAATATTAATGCTGTCACTATTGACAGGTTGCAACAGTGCGGGCTTGTTGG
>NQJI01000228.1 GCA_002256705.1 Methylococcaceae bacterium NSM2-1 | reverse complement strand
ACTGAACCAATGCGCTATTTCTTCACTGACATTATCCTTCAACTGAGTTTCATCGATTTGTTCTTCACCTATAAAACCCAGCAAGGTAATCTCGGGCAATAATTCCGGCAATCTCTTTGTTACATACTTTTTGATTTCATAAATACTCGCAAGTGGTACTTTATTGTAGATAATGCCTATGTTTGTCAGGCCCTTGTATTGCATAAAGGATACGCACAGAACCGTATTGTCTATGGCCATACCGATACCGGGCTTGCCTACAAAAATAACACTACAAGGTAATGATAACGCCACATCCACATTAGATACGCCAACAACGCTACCCACTGAAGGATCGCCAACACCGTCGATAATAACGACATCCTTGTTCTTGCCTATGCTGTGTATCGAGGCCAGCACGTCTGTCATCAGTTCATCGGAGTGCTTAGTTAATCCATCAATGAAATCTCTGCTAAAGCCCTTCCTGAAAACCAGATTGCCTATGTCCCTGCAGGGAATTTTGGTTTGTTCGCAAAACAGCGCAACGGTCTGTTTTGTTACACATTGGGTGACAGGTTTTATGTAGGCCAACTGATCGGCATTAAATCGTGATGCTAATAACTGCGCCAAAATCCCCAGACATACCGTGCTTTTTCCTGCTCCCGATTCTGAACCCATAACATAGATATATTTTGTAGTCATAGGTTTAGGCTATGTTATCTTCAAGTGTGGAAAAGATAGCCCTAAATTCTTTAACTATTGAATATAAGGCTTGTAGCGTATTACAAGGTTATTGTAAGCTTTTACCACCGCCTCGATGTTCTTACAAGCATTGCCGCTGGACTCTTCTAATTTATGTAGTTTATGCAATATTTTAGTGGTTTCTCGCTGTTTGATTCGCAACTCTTCGAGTTCTTGCTTCACATCTGCCACTGCTTGCAGGGACTTCACTACTAGTAGGTCAATCTGGGCACTCCGTTCAATAAGTTCAACCAGCTTTTGACCGTATTCATCTGGTGCTTTCATAGGTTAATTCTTCGGGTCGTTTAGTAAAATTTTATCCAAAACAATGGGGTTGACTGATGTTATTGCTTATCCACTACTCAACCGCGTCAAATTCCTGTTCTTTCTGATAAGCATTAAACGCCATATCGGCATGAATAATATGCTTTCCCCATTTATCCATGAATTCCTGAATATCGTTTTGCTTCCATTCATCATTCGTTATTTGTTGATTCATCTCGGCCAGTTTTTCCAGCATGGCATTGTGTTCTCTCACATGATTTTTATAGTTTCGAAAACCTGATTTTTCCATCAGTTCTTCTTCATTACTAAAATGCTCTTTTACATGCTCATATATCAACTGGCTATTTTTAATCAGTTCTTCCTTATTATTAGAAGAGACTAACTGATCAGCCAAAATGAATAAATCCTTATGTTGACTATCAACCAGGTCATCACCCATTTGGTAATAATCTTGCCAAACGAAGTGGACCATACTTCCTGAAGATGGTTTTCTGGCTAATCCCTCTTTCCGACGATGGCTGGCAATATTTTCAGGTGTCTTTGTATTATCGTTTATTTTATAAACAAAACGTTTCCTTGCAGTGTGGTAATCCTCATTACCATAGAAATTTGCATACATCTGAGTCAATTCGAATTTTCTGTAAGAAGCCAGTGCTTTCAGCGACTCGTCATAACAGCGCGTTTTGGCTTTTTCATTTAAACATTTTTGCAACGCCTCGCTATCAGCAGCATAGGCATTTGCAAGATGTCTAATTTGGGCCGCAAAAATCTTGTGGTTTTTATCGAGAACCTTATCACACAGGCCCATATGCCATGCCTTCTTGGCACTGATAGGCAAGCGTTGTTCAGTCAAAGTCGTTGCCATTTCCTGGCCGACACGCTTGGGTAATAAATAAGTCCAGTACTCGGAGCCGTATAGTTCGCCCATGTTTTTATAATGCGGATTAAAAATGACGCCTTCTCTGGCAAATACCTTATCAGCAGCCAATGACATAATGGCTCCGCCGGCACCGGCACTGCCCGCAACCGCTGAAATGGTTAATTTATCCAGAGTAGTGATAATCTGATGGATAAGATCGTCAATTGCATTGATATTTAACCAGGATTCATCAGCCGGACACTCCGCAACCTCGATGTGATTAAGGTGAATGCCGTTTGACCAGCTTTCGTCACCGCCCATCAGTACGATCACTTTTACCGGCAAAGTCGCTACATGCTGATAGACTGATAGCATAATATGACATTGTTCAGTACTCATTCCGCCATTGTGAAAAGGCGAATAGATATACGCGACATCACCGTCCTGTTCATACCAAACCTCCTGGCAGGGAAGCTGCCGTCCCGGTTTTGTATAGTCGATTTCAATAGCTTTGATAGGTTTAGTTAAGAAGCTTTTTAAAGTTGAAGCCCCCCCTCTTGTCTTGGGCAACAGGTCTTTTAAAACGAAAGCAGCCGGTAATTTTATACCTTTGGCGCCGGCTTCCAGTTTCGGTTTCAAATGCCCGATCCAGATTGCACCGTCTACAGTGGCCCGGCAAATGGCATGATTTGCCGTTGCGATTATTTCACCCGCTTTGCCTGTTAAATGGGTTTCCTTATGGGCGTTAAAAATAAAAACTGGTTTTCCATAAATTTCATCCAGTACGCCAGGGCTGCCGTCTGCGGCGTTAATTCGTCTTAAAATCTCATCCGTTTTATGTTTTTTCCAATTAATTGCACGATCCTGTTGCTTCATTAATGGCAGTAACT
>NQJI01000227.1 GCA_002256705.1 Methylococcaceae bacterium NSM2-1 | reverse complement strand
ACCGCTTCATTAATCCGGCAATATCTTTTCTATAAAACTCCTGAACAGGCAAACACAAATCACCCGGCTTTAAGCCACGTTCCTGCAAAGATTCTACTTCGGTGTAAATATCGTTAACATCATATATTTCCAGTGCGTTAAAAATAGCTGCTGTATCTTTCATGCCAATGTTTTCGGGATGCTGGCCATTTTTTAACTGAAACACGCCATCATCCAGCAACAATATACTGACCTTTTGATCAAAAGCCGCAGTGGTCAAAATAATATCCAGCATTTCCTGAACATGAGCGCCACTGTGCGCCGGTTTGCGTAAGACAAATAAATAGCTTTTCATAAACGCTCATCCAAATACGATAAATCGATCCGCTTCCAGCGTAGCTTCAACCAGTTGTCCCAAACCGGAAATTCGAAAACCTTCGGCCAGATCATCATCCTGCTTACCCTGTCTTTTAGCTTCATCGGAACACAATAAGCCACGCCGTTGAGCTGCAGAAATACACACCACTAAATCAATTTGATAGCGCCTCGCCAATTCGCTCCATTGTGCGGTAAATTGAAGCTCATCATCGGGCGGCGTAGCGTATTTGAAAGCATGATAAACTCCATCGTGATAAAAAAACACCCGAAACACTTCATGGCCCTGCATCAAAGCGGCATTAATAAACTGATAGGCAGTATGTCCTGCATTTGACTGGTATGGACTGGTATTAACTTGAATGGCAAATTTCATATTAAAGCTGCATTTTCTTAGGTTGTGTTTATTTGGGATGTTTTATAATAAATAGCTGATATTCTATTATGGTTAACTGATCCCGTGCTGATTTAGTTACTATCATCGCAACCCCCTGAGACATCATGTTTAAACCCGCTGCTATCCCACTGGCATTAAGCCTTGCCCTGTTCCCTGCTCCACAGCAGGCCGTTGAGATTAATAAAATCGAATTGCCTGATATGGGCGACTCCTCGGGCACCCTGATTACTCCCGCCGAAGAAAAAGAATTTGGCGAAGCATTTTTCAGAAGCCTGCATTCGCAGATCTCTATCAATCAGGATGCTGAAATTCAGGAGTATATTCAGTCGATTGGTCAAAAACTGGTCGCCAATAGCGATGCACCCAGTCACCCATTCCATTTTTTTGTAGTCATGGAAAATGACATCAACGCTTTTGCTGGTCCCGGAGGCTATATTGGCGTTAATTCAGGACTAATTTTAATGACCGAAGCAGAAAGTGAATTAGCCTCTGTAATGGCGCACGAAATTGCTCACGTTACCCAACGGCATTTATTCCGTGCAGCGGAGGCCGCTGGTCGTCTATCTATTCCTACAGCCGCAGCAACCCTGGCAGCTATTTTATTAGGCACTCAATCGCCTGCATTGGGACAAGCCGCTATCATGGCCATTCAGGCGGGTAGCGTACAGTTTCAAATTGATTTTACCCGCGAAAATGAAGCAGAAGCCGATCGTGTCGGCATGCAAACCCTGGCTGGATCTCAATTCGACCCCCGCAGCATGCCAACTTTCTTTGAACGGTTACAGCAATCAACCCGTTATTACGGACAGGCTATTCCTGAATTCTTAAGGACTCACCCCGTGACCGCCTCGCGTATTTCTGACACCCGGGGACGTGCAGAAACTTATCCTTATAAACAATATCCTGACTCGCTGGGCTATCAATTAACCAAAGCAAAAATCCGAGTTTTGACGACCACCGATACAGCCGAAGCACAAAAATATTTTCAATCCGGATTAACCCAAGGTACAACCGAGCAGCGAACCGTTGCCCGTTATGGAATGGGGTTAATCGCGCTTAACGGGCAAAAATATAAAGAAGCGGAAGCTATTTTTCAATCATTAACAAAGGCATACCCGGAGCAGCCTCAATACGCAGCAGCACTTGCGCGCACTGCTCTGGATTCTCGAAATTACACTACTGCACTTAATCGCTATCAAAAACTGGTTGAACAATTCCCGGAAAATGCAGCTATTAAGCTTGAATACATAACCTCTTTGTTGAAAGTTGATAAAGCAGAGATGGCTCGAAAAAATTTATTCTCTTTAAACCCTGAAACGCAGCAACTACCCATTTATTGGCAATTATTGGCACAAGTCTATAGCAACCTGAATCGACCAGCCGAGTCTCATCGCTATCTTGCGGAATACTACTATGCAATGGGGCAAACCAAAGATGCGATTTTGCAGATAAGACTGGCTCAAAAATCAAAAGGACTCAATTTTCAGCTATCCTCAATCCTGAGTGAGCGTCTCAATTTTTTCCTGACTCAAGAACAAGAAGCAAGACGTAACCGATAAGAGACAAAATAAATCGCCCCCCTTGAAGAAAGCACTCTTTGCCTGTAATTTCGTTTATTAGAAGCCGCTAAAACTCAATAATAAACTGTTTTTATTGACTATTTTTAAAGATAATCTTTTTTTTCGGAAAAATCTGTTTTTTTTGTGGACGCTAGTAATTTTTTAAATATAAAATACGCCAGCTTTACGGGGCTAGGCTGGTTTAATTACCAGTTAAGAGAGGGGGAGTAGCCTTTTTAGGGCGCATTAATAACAATAATAAAAGAGTAATACTGCTTGGGTTGAGTTGTACAAGTGACAACTAAATAATAAAAATAATAAAACTCAACACGCCCGCTTTATGCGGGCTTTTTATTGCCACCTAAAACCAAAAACGCACTCCGGCAACAAACAGCGTTCCTTGTGCGTTTTCGCCGGCAGCTTGTAAATTATCTGCCGCTGATCCGAACTTGCCT
>NQJI01000029.1 GCA_002256705.1 Methylococcaceae bacterium NSM2-1 | reverse complement strand
TAGCCGACCTGAATCAAAACCTGGTGCCATTGGTGAATAATTTGAACAATACGGTGACCGACACCCGAACTATGGTGCAGGACTTTACTCGCGATATGCGACCGGTGTTGATCTCTACCGAAAAAACCCTTAACACCGCCACCAGCGTATTACTGGAATCCCAGCAAACGCTTGGTTCCGTGGATGCGCTCACCGCACCGGATGCACCTTTATGGCAATCGCTTGAAGCTCTGCGTGATGCGGCACAATCTACAAAGGATTTGACAGATTACCTCGAGCGTCACCCCGATTCGATTATTTACGGAAAGGAGTAAGAATACAATGAAATTTGGAGTTGCATGTACGCTGAAGTGTAGGTCGGTTTTTTCGTCTGGTATTTTCGTTTTGATACTCATATTAAGCGGGTGTATGCGCGATAGCAAGCCAGTGCAGTTTTATATGCTTAACGCCGATACCGGTGATGCAGGAGCCACTCGGGTTCCTGCATCTGCTAATGCGCCATTGATAGGCTTGGGGCCAATACGCATTCCGGAATATCTGAACCGGCCACAAATGATTGTAGCAATCGCTGATAATCAGTACCGGCTTTCCGAAGATCATCGTTGGGCAGAGCGTCTGGATCAAAATATCTCCCTCGCCCTATTTAAAGCCTTGCCCCGTCAGCTAGGTACTGATCGGATAGTCCGCTATCCCTGGTCACGGCGACAGGTTGTCGATTATCAAGTCGGTATCGATATACTGGAGTTTAATGTGGATGCGAGCGGTCAAAGCCGGTTGATAGCTCAGTGGTTTATCAAGCGTAAAGATAAACCCACCATCGACAAACGCTCCATATACCAGTTTCCGGCATCGACCACTGATCATGCGATTATGGTTAAAGCCCAAAGCCAATGTCTCACCAAGCTGGGTCAGGAAATCTCCGTAACCTTACGGCAGCTTATGGCATCAGTCGACGGCAAGTAAAGTAAGGAAAAAACCGTTGGTCGATTAATAAACGCAAAGACAGCGTTTTGTTATTGCGCCTGGCTTTAGTTATATCTGCCGTATCAGCTAACTCCCGTTTCCCGATATAGATTAATCACAGTTCAGCGCAAAGTTGAAAGATGAAAAATTCGCAATCGTGACTATGTAAAGTACAAAAGTGTTCCGCTTTGTGGCTGATCCGCCTTATCGATGCAAAATCAGTTCCAAAACCAATTTGCTGCCAAAATAAGCCAAAAGCAGCGATAGAAAACCGATCAATGTCCATTGTATTGCTGTTTGCCCACGCCAACCGAAACGACGGCGACCTATTAAAAGACAGGTAAATATTAGCCATGCCAGTATTGATAAAACGGTTTTGTGTACCAGGTGCTGTGCAAATAAATCGTCTATAAATAAAAAACCACTGACCAATGAAATGGTCAGGAACACAATGCCTGTGCCAAGCATTTGAAATAACAAAGATTCCATGGTTTGTAGCGGTGGTAATGACTGGATGAAACGTTTTGGCGGGTGGCTTTTTAATTGCTGATCTTGAATGGCGAGCAGGATGGCTTGCACAGCGGCGATGTTTAACAAGCTGAAGGCAATAATTGAGGTCAGAATATGAGTGCTCATTGCCCAGTTGTAGCTGGACAGCAGTTGTGTTTTATCGGCAAAGTTCAACTCCAGAGCTAACATGATCGCAGCAATAGGAAATATAGCGATACCTAATTTTTCGACGGGTTTATTGAGTGCCGCTATTAATAAAAGCAGGGCAACAATCATGGCAATAAGTGAGCTGGTGCTAAAAAAACCAAAATTAAAAGTGCTATTTTTCTGGAAAACAATGGCTATATATAAAAGTTGAATGCAAACTGCCGTCCATGCCAGATAAAGGGCCGTACGCTGCATGCGGCTCTGGTCAATATCCCGGATAATAAGCAGGGTACTTGCAAGGTAGGCGCATATTGACAGGGTGGCGAGTGCAGTGGTGTTCATTGGCTTATGTGTATTTGAGCTGGCAAAAGTGTCGGATCATGCTACGTTAAACTCAATCTACAGAGTTTAAATGTTCAGATATTGCAACGGGTGCAAAGGTCTTAATGGATATGGTAATATATCAAATTAAATAGTCCTAGCGCATTTGTACTAGCGGGTAGTTTCCTTAGATTAAACAATAATGACATAGATATGTTTGATAATTTAACCGATCGATTAAGTATTACTCTTAAAAAACTTAAGGGTCAGGGCCGCCTGACTGAAGATAATATCAAGGAAGCGCTGCGCGAAGTACGTATGGCTTTGCTTGAAGCTGATGTGTCTCTACCCGTTGTTACGGACTTTATTGAGCGTGTCAAAGAGGGCGCTGTAGGGCAGGAAGTACAGACTAGTCTGTCGCCGGGCCAGGCTATGATCAAGCTGGTTCAGGCTGAGCTTGTCAAAGTGATGGGCGTGGCGAATGAAGGGCTCAATCTTAATGCTGTACCGCCCGCTATTATTTTGATGGCAGGTTTACAGGGTGCTGGTAAAACCACTACCGTTGCTAAATTGGGGCGCTGGCTGCAAGAAAATCAAAAGAAAAAAGTCGGCGTGGTCAGTGCTGACGTTTATCGCCCTGCGGCTATTAAACAGTTGCAGATGCTGGCGAATGAACTTAATCTGGATTTTTTTGACAGCGATTTGTCGCAACAGCCAATTGATATTGCCAAAAATGCTATAGAAGCGGCCAGGAAAAAGTTTCTTGATGTCATTATTATCGATACTGCCGGTCGTTTGCATATTGATGATGAAATGATGGGCGAAATTAAAGCATTGCACGCGGCAATCAATCCAGTCGAAACATTATTTGTTGTTGATAGTATGACGGGGCAAGATGCGGCAATTACTGCAAAAGCCTTTAATGATGCATTACCATTGACCGGCGTTATTCTGACTAAAGCCGATGGCGATGCACGGGGCGGTGCTGCGTTGTCAATACGACACATTACCGGCAAGCCTATCAAATTTATTGGTGTAGGTGAAAAGACCAATGCCCTTGAACCTTTTTACCCTGATCGCATTGCTTCCCGTATTTTGGGAATGGGTGATGTACTGGGATTAATTGAAGAAATTGAACAGAAGGTCGACAAGGAGAAGGCCGATAAACTGGTCAAAAAAATCCAGAAAGGCAAGGGCTTTGACCTGGAAGATTTTCGTGAACAATTGCAACAAATGCAGAGTATGGGGGGTGTCAGTTCCATGCTGGATAAATTGCCCGGCATGAATGCTGTTCCCTCCGAAATGAAAGACAAAGTCAATGATAAGATGCTTGCACGCCAAATTGCGGTGATAAATTCAATGACGATGCAGGAAAGGCGATTTCCAGACTTGATTAAAGGTAATCGCAAAAAGCGGATTGCCACGGGATGTGGTCAGGAGTTGCATGATGTTAATCGTATGCTAAAGCAATTTTTGATGATGCAGAAAATGATGAAGAAGTTCAAATCTGGTAACATGGCTAATATGGTGCGCGGTATAAAAAATAATATGCGAGGCATGAGAAGGTAATTATTTTGTCGTTTTAACAGGTGTTTATGCGATAAATTTAGAGTAATTGTTGATACTTTCCAATTTATTCTTCACTTATAGTGAAAATCGCGTAAAATAGGCAGATTAAATTTTTGATTAAACGTTTTTGAGGAAATTAGATGGTAACCATTCGTCTTTCAAGAGGCGGCGCTAAGAATCGCCCTTTTTATCACGTTGTTGTAACCGATAGCAGAAGCGGTCGAGATGGTCGTTATATTGAGCGGGTTGGCTTTTTTAATCCGTTAGCACGCGGGAATGAAGAAAAATTGCGTTTGGATAGTGAGCGGGTTGAATATTGGAAATCCAATGGTGCTCAACCTTCTGAGCGTGTTGCAAGATTGATTAAAGACGCGCTTAAAGCAGTCGCATAAACTGTTGTCCAAGCAACAGCAAATAAACGTTGGGAGAATTTCCGGCGTTTTTGGCGTAAAGGGATGGGTTAAAGTATTTTCCTTTACCGATATTAGAGAGAATATTCTAAATTATTCTCCCTGGTTGCTGAAGAAAGACAGCGAAAGCAGATTGGTCGCTGTTATTGACGGCAAGCTACAGGGTAAAGCGGTAGTCGCTCAACTTGACGGCGTTAATGATAGAGATCAGGCCGCAAGTCTTATGGGTTGGGATATTTTTATAACACCTGAGCAATTACCGAAAGTGGCCAAAGGCGAATATTACTGGTCTGACTTGATTGGTTTGAATGTTGAAACCAATCTGGGCGTTCAGTTAGGCATAGTTGACAGTCTGATGGAAACTGGCGCGAACGATGTCGTTATTGTTAAAGGAGAGCGGGAACGGGTCATTCCGTTTTTACAGGGACAGACGATAATTAATATTGATCTGGATGCTGGCAGGATGGTTGTCGATTGGGATCCTGACTTTTAATTTTCCTCATGCGTTTTGACGTTGTAACATTATTTCCAGAAATGATAACAACGGCTGCAAGTTACGGTGTAACGGGCAGGGCAATAGAGCGCAAAATAGTAAGTTTGTCAGTATGGAATCCCCGAGACTATACGCATGACAAACACAGAACAGTTGATGATCGCCCCTATGGCGGCGGTCCGGGGATGGTAATGAAATACCAGCCTTTGCACGATGCAGTCAAGAGTGCAAAACGGGCGGGTAATGACACAGCAAAAGTGGTTTATTTGAGTCCACAAGGCAAGCCGATTACACAAGCTTTATTATCGGAAGCCTGCGATATTTCGCAATTGATTTTAGTTGCAGGGCGTTATGAAGGTGTAGATGAGCGTTTTGTCAAAACGGATTGTGATGAAGAATGGTCTGTCGGTGACTATGTTATTAGTGGTGGTGAACTTGCTGCATTGATAGTAATTGATGCCGTAACTCGTTTGTTACCAGGGGTACTTGGCCATGAAGAGTCTGCCCGGCAGGATTCTCATATGAATGGCTTGTTGGATTATCCGCATTTTACCAGGCCTGAACAACTTGAAGGATATTCAGTACCAGATGTTTTATTGAGCGGCAATCATGCGGATATAGACCGCTGGCGCATGAAGCAGGCGTTGGGTAGGACTTGGCAAAGACGGCCGGATTTGTTAAAAAATAAAAATTTAAGTGCAGAGCAGGAATATCTGCTGCAACAATTTAAAAGTGAAGTTAAATAGGGTGTGGTAATGAGCAATATTATTGATGTATTGGAAAAAGAACAGCTAAGACAGATTCCTGAATTTAATCCAGGTGATACGGTTGTTGTACAGGTTAAAGTAAAAGAAGGTGAGCGTGAGAGAATTCAGGCTTTTGAAGGCATTGTGATTGCAAAACGTAATCGCGGATTAAATTCTGCTTTCACCGTAAGAAAAATTTCTCACGGTACAGGTGTTGAGCGTGTTTTTCAAACTCATAGCCCTATTATTAGTGAGATTACTGTTAAACGTCGCGGCGATGTCCGTCGTGCTAAATTATACTACTTGCGTGATCTGACAGGTAAAGCCGCTCGCATTAAAGAAAAACTATAATCGGTTTTTTTTTGTTTTATGCAGTTAAAAAAAGGCAGCTATAAGCTGCCTTTTTTTATGTTTGGATTTACTGAATAGCATAAAATGAATCATAACGCGGCCAGCGTCATCAGCTTTTTCATCAACTCCGCCTGACTGTGTACATCCATTTTTTGCATCGTATGTTTTATATGATTCCGAACAGTTTCCTGCGAGCGATGAGTGTTTATCGCAACATCTGGAATTGAGGGTGTCTTCATAAAGTGCAGTGCACAAACTGCCTCACACCTGGATAGGTGATAAATTTCTGTTAGCCGGACAATGGCAGGGTTTTTTTCTTTATCATGGGTAAACGTAAGAATAAATCCATCCTTGTAGCATTCCCACTGGTAAAGGTTTTTTAAAGAGGAAATTGGAATAAGTGTGATCTGGCAGGATTGGCACTGATTATGAAGGGTAGCTTCTTCGTTATTTTCTATTAATGATAACAATCGCTGTTCAATAGCAGGGGTTTTCATGCCAAACCGGTTCTCTGAAATTGTCACACAATCCAGTTGGCTAATAATCGATATGTAAACAGAGTCTGAAAAGAGAATGTTTAATTCTTTGTCGACAATAACATATCCGTCGAAATGATCACTCATGTAATGGATCAGTTGACTATTTATTTTATGCCGTTGCTCCGCGTGTATCGCTTTCTCCAAAGATGAAATAATGCGTTGTAAAACTAGGGTAACTCGTTGCCGTTCCTCATCATTAAATGCTTCTTTACGATTTACTAACAGGTTGAGGGAATGACTATGATTGCAGGGAATTGATACACCAAAACAAAAATTCTGACCGCATGGGGGTATAAAAACGCTTTTGACTTCTTCGAGATAAGCGGCCTTTAAGGCTTGATTGAAAAGGACTTGATACGGGGTTTTACTAATAAAATAATTGAAGGTATCCAGTCTGTTTAAGGTGTTTTCATACTGCTCCTGATATTCCTTTGGAATATGGGTACTGAAAAGAAAATGCGTATGTTCGCGCTTAATCAGGTCAGTAACCAACAGCGCACTGGAATCGCAATTCAGTTGTCGGGTAAGTTCTGTAAGAAACCGATTCCAAATTAAAGGATTTCCAGGCGCATTAGCCAGTATTGAATTGAGGTCTGCGCCGACAGGGGTTTGATCCATTGAGTCCACCTTATTGTTATTATTAATGCCTCTATAAAACCCTTAACCTTATAACAAGAGTTGTGTGTCTTAGCTTAGAAACTAGACTAATGAATTGTTTGTAAATTGACCCATTTGGGTCATGTTCCTATCATAACATTTAGTTTATGCTGAGCTTAATAGTTGTTGAAATAAAATTTCGGATATTACATAGTTATAGGAGACAAGAAATGATGAGCTATCGCAATTTGCAATTACTTTTTGTGACATTATTGTGTACGGCCTCGGTCTGTAACGGCAATCCTCGATCGACTCTAGAAAGAATTAGTGCCGACAAGGCATGTGCAAAAGTTGCAGCGAAGGGTCTTCGCCCTATAGCTAAACAACAATCCGAGCGTTTTTTGGGTAAAGTGGCTGAGGATACCGCTAATTGCAGGGGGGGAGAGAAGGCAGTATCCAGGCGTGACTCTGTCTGGGTTGATTGGGCCAATTATTGGGGCGCAGGAGATGCTAGCAGCAAAACGGAAGGAGTAGGTGGCATAACCGAAATGGGTAAGCATTTGACGCCAAATGCGCGCGGGATAGATGGCGCATTAATTGATCTGGAATACCAACGAATGGAATTGATCAGGTTCAATCTGTATGACAATAAAACCTTTGAAAGTTATATAAAAGGAGAAGGAGATACACCTGGAACTATATTAAAAACCTGGGATGCCATGCGTTTGCCAGCTTCACATCCACAATACCAGCAAGTGACCAAGGAAAATGGGAAGCAGGTTTGTGGTGGAAGCCTCATCCGGAATCGCAACTTAACGGGTATCTGCAATGATATTTATAATCCGGCTATGGGCTCAACTAATCAGTTATTTGCGCGCAATGTCCGGTTTGAATCCACCTTTCCGCAGTTGGGGGGGAATGAATTGGCCCGAAATCGCCATGGCGATCGATTGGGCCTACTGAAACCAGATCCACAAATCATTTCGCGAAAACTTTTTACTCGAACACAGGAAAAGCCGGAAGCTTGTAAATTAGGCCAGGGTTTGCCTGATAACTCGAAAAATGCGCAATGCGATTATAAAAAAGCACCATTTTTTAATGTGCTTGCCGCCTACTGGATTCAGTTCATGACCCATGACTGGTTTTATCATCTGCGTGAGGGTCATAATTCCGATGAAAAAATGCCGGTCGGTTGCACGACTCAACTGGTAAATAATCAGGAGCAACCAGTCACGGCTGAACAGGCTGCCAAACTCGGTTGCAGGCCGAACGACAAAGTTGATGTTGCTTTGATTGCTCAGCATGAACCGGCCCCCACTTTTGAATATCAGGGTAAATCCTATTTGTCTCGTGCTCCACGCACCACAGAAAACAATGTGACAGCGTGGTGGGATGCATCACAAATCTATGGATTTGATGAACTTTCGCTCAAGAGAGTAAAGCGCGATCCCAATGATTCGGCAAAATTACTGATGATACCGAGGGGGAAGCATACGGGAGCAGGTGAAAAATTCGGTTATTTGCCGGTTTTCAACAGTTGTGAACATTCTGAAGCGGGCTGTGTGGCCGATCCAATTAATCCGGCCTGGAAAGATCAGGAGGCCGCCGCATTTGCAGATAACTGGACGGTTGGACTGAGCTTTTACCATAATCTGTTTGTACGGGAACATAATCTGTTTGTAGACGCTTTCAGAGCAAAAGCAAAAGCGACGCCGGATGCCGATTCCGGCTTACGCAATCCTGAAAAACCTGAGCAGGTAATTCCTTATAAGGCAGTGACTAATGAAGAGTTATTTCAGGTTGCGCGGCTTGTTGTTGCAGCCGAAATAGCCAAGATTCATACCATCGAATGGACGACTCAGCTGCTTTATGATGAACCACTGTATCTGGGCATGAATGCCAACTGGAACGGCTTGCTGGAAAAAGATAATCCGGTATCCAAAATTCTGGAAAAAATTGTCGTTAATCATTTAGCCAAGTCACCGAAAGAAATTAAAGCCAACCAGTTCTATTCGGTGTTTGCATCTGGCGCTGGTATATTTGGACTGGGCAGCCATCGTTATAAAGATCGTTTCGGTGTTATCCGTGATACGCTCGACAAGAAAGATATCTGGGATTTGCGCAACCCGGAACACGTAAACGGCGGTATCAATCATTTTGGTTCACCGTTTAATTTTCCGGAAGAGTTTACCACGGTCTACCGGTTACACCCATTGGTGCCTGATCTGCTTGAGTTCCGGGATTTGCAGGACCCTAACCAAATCAGCAAGAAAGTCCCTGTTGTTAATACTTTTCGCGGCAAAGCTACTCAAGCTATGACAGATGGCGGATTGAGTAACTGGGCCTTGAGCATGGGTCGGCAACGTCTGGGGGCGCTAACTTTGCAGAATCATCCTCAGTTTTTGCAGAATCTGGAATTGCCGCGTCTGCAAACGGAAACCAATAAAATTGATATTGCAGCATTGGATCTGATACGTGACCGGGAACGAGGCGTCCCACGCTTTAATGAATTCAGGCGCCAATATGGTTTGACTCAGTTAACCAGTTTTGATGATTTTATAAATAAGTGGGAAAGCAACAAAGAAGTGCAAAATGAACAGAAACGGTTGATCGGTATTCTCCGTGAAGTTTATGGGCAGCATAAATGTGACTCAAGCAAAGTAATCACTGATGCGCAATTGAATCCGGATGGTTCGGCAATCAACGATTGTCTGGGTCATCCAAACGGCAGCATGGTCGATAATATTGAGGATGTTGATACGGTAGTAGGCTGGTTGTCAGAATTTACCCGTCCTCATGGGTTTGCCATTTCAGAAACGCAATTTCATGTGTTTATCCTGAATGCTTCCCGGCGTTTATTCAGTGACCGGTTCTTTACTTCCAGTTTCAGGCCGGAATTTTATTCCACATTAGGTCATCAATGGGTCATGAATAACGGACCCGGCGAAAAACAATGGGAAACTGCTTCTTACAATGGGCACAAAGTCGAGGTGTCGCCACTAAAAAGAATCCTGTTGCGCACCATGCCGGAACTGTCTGAACAGCTTGCGGGGGTAATGAATGTTTTTGACCCTTGGGCTAGAGATCGAGGGGATTATTATTCATTACAATGGAAGCCGAAGACTGCAGCTGTTTCGGACGAAAGTTTTCAATAAATAATTGGCTATGCACGTAAGACGGGACAAGGAACAGAGTTTAACCGTT
>NQJI01000226.1 GCA_002256705.1 Methylococcaceae bacterium NSM2-1 | reverse complement strand
TTGCCAGTCCGGGGCCATAAAACTCAACAAATTTCCCAACCACTCCAAAGTTTCTGCACAGTTCTGTAATGCGCAGCACGAGATCAGTGGCAGTGACACCCGGCGGCAGCCTGCCGGTCAATTTAATGCCAACGACATCCGGAATCAGCATATAAATCGGTTGATCCAGCATCACGGCTTCTGCCTCAATGCCGCCGACCCCCCAGGCAAGAACGCCCAGACCGTTGACCATCGGCGTATGTGAGTCGGTGCCGACACAACTGTCGGGATAACAGGTGCTGTTATCCTTATTATGAAAAACAACTTGAGATAGATACTCGAGATTTACCTGATGAACGATACCTGTAGAAGGAGGCACCACGCGGAGATTTTGAAAGGCTGCCTGTCCCCATTTCAGAAACTCATACCTTTCGGCATTCCTCTGAAACTCGACGGCTTCATTTAATGACAGGGAATTGGCCTTGCCGAAATAATCCACCTGTACCGAGTGATCAATCACCAGGTCACAGGGAATAAAAGGATTGATTTTTTTCGGATCGCCACCCAGTTGCTTCATGGCATCGCGCATTGCGGCCAGGTCGACAAGGGCAGGAACGCCGGTAAAATCCTGTAGTACCACCCGGGCCGGTTTGTAGGGTATTTCTTGTCTGATAGCGTGTGGTTGCCAGTTGGCAAGGCTCAGAACATGATCTTGTGTAATCGCAAAGCCGTCACAGTTGCGTAATAAAGACTCCAGCAGAATTTTAATCGTGTACGGCAGTTTCGAAATGTTTGCCCCTCCAATATTCTCAAGCTGAGATAGACGGTAATAAGAAACCGGGCCTGTGTGCTCAAGAGTCAGTAATTGATGCGCACCAAATGGATCATAGTTATTCATAATGGAAACCTCTCTTTTGAACTCAAACCATCTTTTGACTAAAGCCCTATGTTACACCCGCTTTCTTCGGGTCAAAAAGAAAACCGCTTCGATCATGATCGATTAAGCAGAAATTTATTAATAATTGATGTTACGCAAGCCACATAAACACCACGAAGCCTGTCCTGAGCGCAGTCGAAGGGGCACGAAGAACACGAAGTTATTGAGTGCTTCCCAATGACTGCAATCCTCAGCCATTGTGAAATGATAGGTTCTCATAAAGAACACGCATGAAATAACTTTGGCATTTGAAACATTGATGCTGTTCGTCCTGAACCATCGGCTGTGCTCAGGACAGGCTTCGTGGTAAAAATTTCTTAGCTATTGCGTAACATCAATATACACAGCAATTGTCATTATGACCAAAATCTATCAGGCTTCACACGGGGATCGAACGATTCGGTTTCCCGGCGCATAAGACCGCCCTTCTGGTATGAAATCGAGCGGGTGCTCCTGACTATCGAAACAAAGACCGGTGGTCAACGCCTTCATATCATCGACCACACACCTTTAATTGCTCCATTTACCAGCTTACTGACTTGCTTGATTATTATTTTTCCCATAGGTGAAAAGCTGTTAGAATTTCATTAACAGCAATATACAATATCAATTAACGAATGAGAGAGGTTTTACATGACCATCCAGAATGAACAGTTAGCGCAAAAGGTTATTGAGGTATTCAAAAAAAATATCAGTGAAGAGGCTCGTGCTCATATTAGTGAGACTGAATTTCAAACATTGGCCCAGATTGTTCGTGAAGCGCTTTCACTGGAAATGACTGAAGCAGCAGAAATGGTCGATAAACTGGAAAAACAGCTAAGAGAAAAAGCACTGCATCTAGACCTGGATTTATAAACATAAGCTACAAATAACATTCTTTAAAGGATGTTATCTCTTCAATTAATAGCCCCGTCATGCGCTGTAAAGCGCCCAGCTATGATGACAGTTCTGGCTGGCTTAAAGTTTATCAAAAGCATTTCCGCATTTTGAGTTTACCTTGGAAATGAAAAATCAGTTTACCGGTTCAATTTCTAGATTCTTTACAAAGCAAACAACTCGCGCATTTTTTGTCCTGGGCTTACGGCTCTCATAAATACTTCACCGACTAAAAAGGCGTAAATATCATTATCCAGCATGAGTTGTACATCGGCATGCGTATGAATGCCGCTTTCGGTAATGATAATGCGATCCGCAGGGATTTGTTGCTTTAGATCCAAAGTCGTTTGCAGTGATGTTTCGAAGGTGCGCAAATTGCGGTTGTTAATCCCAATCAGTTTGGTATCCAGCCTTAGCGCCCTTTGCAGTTCCTCGGCATCGTGTACTTCCACCAGCACATCCATGCCCAATTTTGTGGCGGTATCTGACAATTCTTGCATAAGACTGTCTTCCAGGGCTGCAACAATCAGCAAAATACAGTCTGCACCCAAGGCGCGGGCTTCATAGACTTGATAAGGATCGATCATAAAGTCTTTCCTTAATACCGGCAATGGACAGCGTTCTCTGACCATTTGCAGGTATGCTTCCGAGCCCTGGAAAAATTCCTTATCGGTTAAAACCGATAAACAGGTTGCACCGTTCATGGCGTAATCCTGGCCGATCATGATGGGTTGAAAATCTTCTCTAATCACCCCTTGGCTGGGAGATGCTTTCTTGATTTCGGCAATAATTGCCGGTTTTTTTGCCGACACCTTGTTTTGCATGGCATTATAAAAGCCACGCGGTCGTTCTACACCTGTGGCGATATCTTCCAGATTGGCTATGGACATGCCGGATTTGCGTCTGGCGACTTCTTCGGCTTTTTTTGCCAGGATAGTTTTTAGAATGTCGGGGGTATTGGTCATGATTTTTAATCTGTTATGAAGTTTTTGAATAAGCGATTAACGCGTCGAGTTTAGCTCTTGC
>NQJI01000225.1 GCA_002256705.1 Methylococcaceae bacterium NSM2-1 | reverse complement strand
ATTGTCCAAAAAAGAGCGCACTGAAATCAAAGATGAGCTTATCTTTGATTTATTACCTAAAGCCTTTACCTTTTCACGCAAAATATACGCTTATATCGACCCTAAAGGCGGCTGGTTAATTGTCGATGCGGCTTCGGCAAAAAGTGCCGAGGATTTGCTCAGTTTATTACGTAAATCCTTAGGTTCATTGCCTGCCGTCCCCCTAAACACTCTCGAAAAACCCACCACAACCATGACCCAATGGCTGCTTAATAATATAGCGCCTGACGATATTACCATTGAAGACGAATGTGAATTGCGTTCGCCCGAAGAGGCTGGAGGCATTATTCGCTGTAAACGCCATGATTTAGCGCTTCCTGAAATTAAAAACCATCTGGATACCGGTAAAGAAGTTATTAAACTGGCCGTCAATTGGGCAGACCGTATTTCATTCGTTATTGATGAAAATCTGTCCATTAAACGTCTGCGCTTTCTTGATTTAATTCAGGATCAAGTCGCTGATATTGAAACGGGCGATGAGGCTGCACAATTTGATGTGGACTTTTCAATTATGTCAGCGGAACTGGCAAACTTCCTGCCACGCCTGATAGAACTATTTGGCGGAGAAAATAAGGCATAAAAAAAGCCCTGTGAGAATTATCCCGCCGGGCTTGTTCCTGCCCTAAAGCAATTCCCGGTAAAAATATACCGTATTGTTCAACCAATTGGTTTGTAAGAGTGGCTTTTTCATGATTGTTTGCGCCTAAAGCCACTCTTACCATGTTTATTTATGCTTGGTATTACCTCAAAGCAATGATGATTTATTTCATCATTGATCTTTTGAATTTTCTGTCCAATTTGCTATTGGCATCTTCGGATAATTGAGCCGCACGATTTGCTGCTGTTTCTGCGGCCTCTGCCTTTTGAGCCGCATCAGCAGCTGTGGTTTGAGCGCTGGCAGCATCAGCTGATGCCTGTTTAACAGAAGTATTCAAGCCGTCAACTTGCGACTGCAAATTTTCAACATCTGAAGTAGTTGCACAACCCGCAGCCAGACCAACAGCCAGAGCAATCATCGATAATTTTATTACTTTTTTCATATTATTTCCCTTATTCAAATTATTATAAAAAGCATTGTATACCACTCACGGCCACTGTTACGGGTTTTAAATGATTTACAATTCATCGAACAGGCCGGGTTAGCGATAGCGGCTGTGAAAGTATACGATATCTGCCCTAAAAAAAGCAAAATAGTAGTTGCACAAATAATTGAGTGTTTGTCAACGCTAAAATATCAACGCTTTTCTCTGTGTCTCTGTGGTAAAAATATTATTTTAGCTGTTATTCAGGAATACTTTCACAGTCTCGATCCACTTTGACTTTCCGCAATGTGTCCGAGAAAAGGTATAGCGGCTTATTATAGCGCTATACAGCGTTAATTCAGTGGCGAATCAGGCATAAAAAAAGCCCGGCAGGGGATCCAAGCCGGGCTTTTTTATTCTGCTCTAAAGCAACAATGATTTATTTCATCATTGACTTTTTGAACATGTTGTCCAATTTGCTGTTGGTGTCTTGAGCATATTGAGCAGCACGGTTAGCGGCAGATTCTGCAGCTGATGCTTTTGCAGCTGCATCTGCAGCTGCGCTTTGTGCGCTTTGTGCATCAGAAGAAGCTTGTGCGACAGAAGTTTTCAACCCATCAATTTGTGATTGCAGGTTTTCGATATCTGAATTAGTTGCACAACCAACAACCAAGCTAGCAACCATGGCAATCATTGATAATTTTATTACTTTTTTCATATTATTTTCCTTAATTAAAGTTATTACAACAAAAAAACATTACAGCCAGGTTTAATTCTAAAACTATTAGACATATTGTTCCAGCTTTATTTTATTTTAACCACTGTTCCCGTGTCTACCAATTGGCTTAAATGATCGATCTGAGTGTTAGTCAATGCGATACAACCATGAGTCCAATCAAACGTTTTATGAATTCTTGCATCCGCGTGCCCAAGACCATGAATACCGATTTGCCCACCTAACGGTGTATTTTGTGGCGGTATTTGATGAAACTGGTGAGCGGTGACAATACGATCGTAAGTTAGCCGATCAATAATACCCTTCTGTAAAGCCATTTCCGCGTCTTCCACGGAAGGATAAGTTAACCCAAAAAACCTTCGAAAGCTACTTCTTTCACCAACCCAACCTATCCTGTAATTTCCAAAAGGCGTGATGTTATCGCCCCGATGAGTTTTTAATCCAGCACCGCCTCGACCGATAGCAATTTCATCTAAGGTTTCAAGGGTTTGCTCACCTTTTTTTACCTCAATTTTTCGTGACGTAGTATCTACCAAAAGCCATACGTCACTATCTGCAGATACCGCAAAAGAAAAAAAACTACAACACAGTAATAAATAAATTCGCAACATATTTAAAATCTACACTAGAAAAGAATTTTGGTGTACTTTATCAGCCACATTAATTGTCGCATTAAGGATCAAACATGCAAATAGAAACTATCACAACACAACCTTACAACGATCAAAACCCCGGCACATCAGGACTTCGAAAAAAAGTTAAAGTATTTCAGCAACCCGGATATCTGGAAAATTTTGTACAATCAATTTTCGACTCTTTAGAGGACTTTACCGGAAAGACCCTCGTATTAGGTGGTGACGGTCGTTATTTTAACAGAGTAGCAATACAAATCATCATTAAAATTGCTGCCGCCAATGGTTTTGGTAAACTAATTATTGGCCAGGGAGGATTGCTGTCTACACCGGCAGCATCGCATATAATAAGAAAATATAATGCCTTTGGAGGACTGATTCTTTCCGCCAGC
>NQJI01000224.1 GCA_002256705.1 Methylococcaceae bacterium NSM2-1 | reverse complement strand
TCTTCTTGGTTTTGCACTGTTTTCTCTTAATCTGCTTTTTTAGGCTACTTGACGATTTATCTGCTGAAATGAAACTTCATTAATATTTGCTTGCGACAATGCGTGTTCAATAGTCATTCCAATCAAATTTCCATCTTCATCCAAGTCCAGATAAATATTTTCGTTAATCTCTTTAGTCTCGAAAACCGGATGATCTGAAAACTCCAGCAATGCCGTATCGGTATCTTCAAAATATTTAATTTTCATAACTGGTTAAACGCTGGTTCCACCCACCGTCAAGCCGTCAATCTTCAACGTAGGCTGACCGACACCGACCGGCACACTCTGCCCGTCCTTGCCGCAAGTGCCAACACCACTGTCCAGTTCCAGATCGGTTCCGACCATAGACACTTTGGTCAAAACATCGGGGCCATTGCCTATCAAGGTTGCACCTTTAACTGCACGGGTTATCTTGCCATTTTCGATCAAATAAGCTTCACTGGCAGAAAATACAAATTTACCCGAAGTAATATCAACCTGTCCTCCGGCAAAGTTCTTGGCATACAAACCTTTTTTTACCGATTTTATGATTTCTTCGGGATTATGAGGTCCAGGCAACATATAGGTGTTGGTCATGCGTGGCATAGGCAAATTCGCGTAGGATTCTCGACGGCCATTACCGGTGGGTTTAACGCCCATTAACCGCGCATTAAGCTTGTCCTGCATGTAGCCTTTGAGGATACCGTTTTCAATCAATACGGTTTTTTCTGTTGGCGTACCCTCATCATCAATACTCAACGAACCTCGCCGCCCTTGCAAGGTACCGTCATCGACTACGGTGCATAAATCAGAGGCAACCCGCTCACCGACGCGACCGCTAAATGCCGATGTGCCTTTACGGTTAAAGTCACCCTCCAGACCGTGCCCAATCGCTTCATGCAGTAAAATACCCGGCCAACCTGGACCCAGCACAACGGTCATATTGCCTGCCGGGGCTTCTTCTGCTTCCAGATTAACCAGTGCCTGTCTTACGGCTTCTTTGCCGTATTCCAGCGCCCGGTCCTGATCGACAAAATAACTGTAATCACTACGGCCGCCGCCGCCCATGCTGCCCTGCTCACGATGACCGTTTTCTTCGACTATAACCGTTACATTCATCCGCACCAAAGGCCTCACGTCAGCCGCTAACGAACCATCCTGATTGGCCACCAGAATACTTTCATGCGCACCAATCAGGCTGACAATCACTTCTTCTATGCGACTGTCCAGCTTGCGGGTTTCATTCTCAACATTACGCAATAAATCAATTTTCTGCTGATCGGCCAATGATTTTAACGGATTGGCAAAAGGATAATATTGCGGCCAGTTAGCCGCCTTCACCAGTCCAACTTGGGCGTCCTGCCCTTGCCGGATAATGGCTTTAACATTATTAGCCGCTTCCAGTAATACCGGCAGTTCAATCCGGTCGCTGTAGGCAAAGCCGGTTTTCTCACCCGATACGGCACGCACGCCAGCACCCTGCTCGATATTATGACTGCCTTCTTTAATGATGCCGCCTTCCATTACCCAGGATTCACTATGACTGGACTGAAAATAAATATCCGCTGCATCAACAGGCGAACTGAGCAATCGGCTCATAATTTTTTCAATATCACCATCCTGAATACCAGTCGGCATCAGAATAGCTTGTCTTGCAAGGTTTAATAGTTCCATCATTACATCAAAATAAAGGCTTAAGGGGACGAGATACAAGGTTCAGGTGGCAAGCTTTTTAGCCCGTCTCATTTGAACCTTAGTACCTTTATTATTCTTCTTTCAAATCATCGCGCATAGTTTCATACAACGACTGCAATAGTTTTTCAGCGCCATCGGTGGACTGGGTAGCACTGTTATCTTTAGGGGGGCTACGATGTTCAACACGACTACCCGCACTACTTTGTTCATTAGCATTGCCAAGAGTCGCCGTTATTTTTGCCTCTGCACCATCGTTTTCTACGGTTAGCACATAGATTGCTTCGTTATGTTTATTGCTAAAAAAGGATTTCTCTGGATCGTAGGTTACATAATAAAGCCCCTTATCATGCTCACGGTCCGTTATTTCGATTTCGCTTTGCTTTAATGCAAGACCCAGCGTATTCCAGGCATCATCAAAAGGCTGTTTGATTCTAAGCTGCGACGGCGTTGTCGTAGTCATATAAACTTCTGCCCCCAGACCCGTCTCATCCTTTTTTTTTGGAATCGTACTATTATCGGTCATAAGGGGTTCCGTTCCTTGCTTAAGGACGCCCAGAGCGGGGGGACGTTCCAGCATACTAGTATCCCGATAACGGCTGTCCTCTGAGGTTCCGCAGGAAACCAGGCCTAAGGACAGTATTAAAATTTTAGCGATGACTTGCATATTATTCTCAAAAAAAACGCCGATGGCTTAAAACCGGAAATGCCCCACGCACTTTTTCCATCCGTTCACAATCTATTTCAGCCAATACATAACCGCCACCCGTTTTATAGCAATCCAGCACAACGCCCCAGGGATCAATAATCATGCTATGGCCAAAGGTTTTACGGCCATTAATATGAAAACCACCCTGATTCGGCGCAATCACGTAACATAGATTTTCCACGGCACGTGCACGCAATAATAGTTCCCAGTGTGCGGCGCCTGTTTCAGCGGTGAATGCAGAAGGAACCACCAGGATTTCCACTCCCTTCTTGCTCATTTTTCGAAAAAACTCGGGAAACCGCAAATCATAACAAACAGCGATGCCCAATTTGCCAAAAGGCGTATCGAAAACCAGCAACTCAGTGCCCGGCTCAATAGAGTCTGATTCACGGTAAACTTCATC
>NQJI01000223.1 GCA_002256705.1 Methylococcaceae bacterium NSM2-1 | reverse complement strand
CAACCTGACCGTAAGCCGCATCGACCCAGAAGCCGAAATCGAGCACTACCGTCAACATGTTTTGAAGACAAAAGGCGCAAAGCTCGACGCACAAGGCCGTGCGCTGCTGGAAGAAGACCTGCGCTCGCCCTGTACCGAGGAAATCGCCGTATTCCAGGCGTTTTCCCGCATTATCCGGGAAGCAGGCAAGAAGTTCGTGGTGATGGATACTGCGCCCACAGGACACACCTTGCTGCTACTGGATGCGACCGGCGCTTATCACCGTGAAGTGTCGCGCCAGATAGGCAGTTCTGGATTGCACTACACCACGCCGATGATGCAATTGCAGGACCCTAAACAGACCAAGGTGCTGATTGTCACGCTGGCCGAAACCACGCCGGTTCTGGAGGCCGCGAGCTTGCAGGTCGACTTGCGACGTGCAGGCATCGAACCCTGGGCCTGGATTATCAATACCAGTGTTGCCGCAGCTAATGCCAAATCGCCCTTGCTGCGCCAGCGCGCCGCCAATGAACTGCGCGAGATCAATGCTGTTGCCACTACCCATGCCCAACGTTATGCGGTTGTACCGCTGCTTAAGGAAGAGCCGGTTGGTGTAGATCGGTTGCTGGAAATGGCGGCAGGCAATTATTAGCGGGAGAAAGTGATAAATCAACATACCTGCTCAACCACATGCTGTCCGCTCTCGAAACAGGTCACTCAACGCCAGATTCAATTGAGACTTTTTTTTTGAAGCTGTCAGATCAGGTATGAAGTTTTACAACTCAAGCTATGCTGGAAGTTATTCAACAGACATGATTTTGGGTGCCCAATGACTGCGAAGTAATTGGGCATTTTTGTGGCGGCTAAAACCGCCCCCACAGGATATTATTCATTATTTGCAAGCTTTGAGTTGATGTATCGAATTAAACCTTGTTCACCAAGCCTCATCACCCGCTCATGATTCCAGATGAAAACCGGACGGGTTAGTGTGGTAAACCAATTCATCCAGGGTTTGCAGGTCTGTACATTCCAGTTGAATTCAACCCGGGTGTGACCCGCAGCGGGTATGGACGACAACCGGCAGCTGCCATTTCCGTGTAAATCGCCTTTCACCTCGACAACGACAAGGTGATGCAAATGTATTTCAGTAACGCGTAAATTCAGCATCAGGCTATACGGTAAACAAGTACGCCAGCAATACTGCCTGATATTGTTGATTCCTGATGAATCCCCGGCAGACATTTCTTCAACAGTATCAACATATTTCCACCAGGACGGCCAGGTCTGGGTATCAATCAGGCATGACCAGACTGCTTCAACAGGAGCGGGGATTAACCAGGTTGTTGTCAAGGAAAACTGGGGCATGGCGATGATTTTTATCAATAATGGTAATGGTTTAAGTATTAACCGGCCTGACAAGTAGCAGTAATATTCAGCAACAATCAAAACCTTCGGGGGCGGCGTGCACCGATATAGTGTTTTTGCCAATATTGGTTTTTAAGGCTGGAAACCAGCACTCTTCCTGTACGCCGGCTGGGTGCGTGAACAAACTTGTCATTATTGACATAAATGCCGACATGGGAGAACGATTTGCCATTGGTATTGAAAAAAACCAGATCGCCGGAATGAACATCGTTTTTCGGGATTTTCGGCAAAGACAGTGCCATTGCTTTTACTGTACGCGGCAAAGCTATGCCCTGTTTTTCATAGACGTGTTTAACAAAACCACTGCAATCGAAACCTTCTTCTGGCGAGTCTTTACCATAACGATAGGGAACACCTTGCAAGCTCAGCGCATAAGTAATGACCGGCGACTGGCTTTGAGGGATAGGCTTTATTTCAGGAACGCTGGCGCAACCGGAAAATAAAACAATAGCTACCGGTATAAGCAACCGGATAAAAAAATAACTATTGGTTTTATTTACTGATGCGTTCATAAACTGGTTTAGATAGCCCCTAGATTAACCACTTCTGCTTAAGTTTTTGTTTATTCAGCGCAAGCCACTGAATGGCGATAATCGGAATCCCGGATTCTATTTTGTTGTTCTCGACCATAAGATAGGCTTCATCAAAATCAACGGCGCGAACTAATATATCCTCGTCTTCGTGATCCAGTCCGTGAATACCGCCGACTTGAGAACTATCCACCTTGCCGCAAAATAGAGTAATTCGTTCGGATGACCCTCCCGGTGTTGTGTAAAACTCATTGATGACCATTAATTCCTGAATTTCACAGCCCGCCTCTTCCAGTGATTCCCGGTAAGCGACTTCCTCGGCAGTTTCACCTTCTTCTATTGCCCCCGCAACAATTTCCACCAGCCAGGCTCTATCCGGCTGTAAAATGGCACCGGCCCGGAATTGTTCGATCAGTACCACTTTATCGGTATGGGGGTCATATAACAATACGGCAACACAGCTGCCTCGCACGAACAATTCACGGCTTATTTCAGCGCTCCAGCCACCGGCAAACAGGGTATGTTTCAAGCGGTATTTTTCCATACGGAAAAACCCCGGATAAACGATTTCCTTGTCGAGAATTTCAAATTGTTTTTTCATGGTTTCCCTTGGTATGAAACTTTATAAATTACACCCAGCTTATCATCACTGATCAACAGACTGCCATCCGGCAGGGCTAAAATATCCACAGGACGTCCCAGCACATTGCCGTCTTTGGTTAGCCAGCCGCTAATAAAATCCTGTTCTGAAACGGGTTTTCCCTGATCAAATTTAATTAAAACAACACGATAGCCTTGGGGTACTGTTCGATTCCAGGATCCATGCTGCGCGACAAATAATTGATTTTTGTATTCAACCGGAAATTGCTTACCCTGATAAAAGCGTAACCCTAA
>NQJI01000222.1 GCA_002256705.1 Methylococcaceae bacterium NSM2-1 | reverse complement strand
TCGGCATGATCGACATGACATACGGATGAGGTATAGCCATCCGGTCCCAAGCCGGGAACTTCGTCGAAGGCCAGACGCGGTCCTGTAGCAATAACCAGGAAGTCATAAGCTACGGCAGAGCCATCATCCAGCTGTACCTGATTATTGACGGGATCTACCTTTGATGCCGCTTTTTGAATAAATTCTATGCCTTTCTTTTTGAAAACCGGAGCTAATTCAATCTTCAATTCTTGGGGTGTTCGCCATTTGGGTGGAACCCAGGGATTTGACGGAACAAAATGAAAAGTAGGGCTATCGGAAATCACGATGACATCATGATTTTTCCCTACTGTTTCCTTCATTTCGTAAGCCATGGGTACGCCGCCAAGGCCAGCGCCTAAAATTACAATACGAGCCATGATATTCTCCTCATTAATAGTGATTATTGCATGCCTTGTGTTTTTACTGTGACCTCGGGTCAACTGAAAAATACATTAAAGTGTAGCGGTACATAAACTGAGCAGCGAAAAATAAAAATCATTAACCCGTGTAATCGATCAGATAAAAGTACCGAATAACTTAAAAAAACGAATTAGAATATTAGCGAATGGTAATATACCATAACACAATTTAATCTTAGCATACAATGCTAATTATTAGGGTAAAATCAATCTTAGAGGAGAGTTGTTTCTCTGGATGTGTTGGTTTAAATGCAAGGGGCATGGGTTTACTTTGTATCCTGTGCCATTTATCTCAAGTTCTGATTTACAGGACGGCAACTCCATAGGGGAAATTTATGATTTCAGAAACCATGGTTGATTTATCTCGCTGGCAGTTTGCGGCAACCTCTCTGTACCATTTTCTGTTTGTTCCGTTGACATTAGGTTTATCGTTTTTACTGGCGATTATGGAATCGACCTATGTCATGACCGGCAAAGAAATCTACAAGGATATGACCCAGTTCTGGGGGAAATTATTCGGGATCAATTTCGCTCTAGGGGTGACCACCGGCCTGACGATGGAATTTCAATTCGGCATGAACTGGTCCTATTTCTCGCATTATGTCGGGGATATTTTCGGTGCGCCGCTTGCCATCGAAGGCCTGATGGCATTTTTCCTGGAATCCACATTTGTCGGTCTGTTTTTCTTCGGCTGGGACAAGTTGGGCAAAGGACAACATTTGCTGGTGACCTGGCTGGTTGCCCTGGGAACCAACTTATCCGCACTGTGGATTCTGGTGGCCAATGGCTGGATGCAAAATCCGGTCGGAGCGGAGTTTAATTACGAAACCATGCGCATGGAAATTTCCAGCTTCGCTGATCTGTTACTTAATCCGGCCGCCCAGGTTAAATTTGTCCATACCGTTGCCGCAGGTTATACCACGGCCTCTGTTTTCGTGCTGGGCATCAGCGCTTATTACATGCTGAAAGGCCGTGATGTTTGGGTGATGAAAGCGGCTATACCAGTGGTGAGGTGCAAAAAACCAAACTGGCCGCTATTGAGGCCGAATGGCATACCGTAGAGCCACCCGCCGCATTTACCGTCATCGGTATTCCTGACCAGGAAACCATGGAAACACATTATGCAGTAAAGATTCCCTGGGTATTGGGTTTGATCGGCACGCGTTCTATCGATGAGCCGATTACCGGTTTATCGGAGATTCTGGAAAAAAATCGCTTGCGCATTCGTGAAGGCATAAAGGCCTATTCACTGTTACAGCAATTAAGAGCAGGCAGCAAGGATGCCAATGTCCGTGCCGAGTTTGACCGCTACAAGCAGGATCTGGGCTATGGTCTATTGCTCAAACGCTATACGGAAAAGGTGGTCGATGCGACCGATCAACAAATAGAGCTGGCAGCGCAATATTCCATCCCCAGAGTCGTGCCTTTATTCTGGACCTTCCGGATTATGGTGGCTTGCGGTTTTATTATGCTGGGGATATTTATTTTTGCGGTTATAGCCAGCTCAATTCGCAAATGCAGACAGAACTGGTTATTACGTGCAAGTCTTTATATGATGCCTTTACCCTGGATTGCCTCTGAAATGGGTTGGTTTGTAGCCGAGTTTGGTCGTCAACCGTGGACTATTGCGGAGATTTTGCCGACATTCTTAAGCACATCCACTTTAACCGAACTGGATATATACCTGAGCCTGGCAGGCTATATCGGTTTATATACGATATTTCTGATCATCGAAATGTTCTTGATGCTCAAGTTTATCAAGTTAGGTCCCAGCAGCCTGCATAAAGGCCGTTACCATTTTGAAATTGCCACAGGAGCATCATTATGATTTTTGATTATGAAACCATGCGCTTGATCTGGTGGGCTTTATTAGGCGCTTTATTGATTGGCTTTGCTATTACCGATGGCTTTGACCTGGGTGTAGCAATCTTGTTACCCTTTTTAGGTAAAAATGATAACGAACGCCGCGTAATTATTAATTCCATAGGCGCTACCTGGGAAG
Source organism: Methylococcaceae bacterium NSM2-1 (assembly GCA_002256705.1). Taxonomy (GTDB): domain Bacteria; phylum Pseudomonadota; class Gammaproteobacteria; order Methylococcales; family Methylomonadaceae; genus Methylobacter_C. Next base: position 1,815 of record NQJI01000222.1, on the reverse strand, counting down.
GCAATCAGGTTTGGTTTATAACCGCGGGCGGCGCCTTGTTTGCCGCCTGGCCTATGGCCTATTCCGTGGCATTTTCAGGGTTTTATTTTGCCTTATTGTTAACGTTGTTTGCGTTATTTCTAAGGCCGATAGGTTTTGATTACCGCAGTAAACTGCCCAGCCAAAATTGGCGCAACAATTGGGATATCGCCTTGTTTGTGGGTGGCTTTGTACCGGCGCTGATTTTCGGCGTCGCATTTGGCAATTTATTACAAGGCGTACCGTTCTACTTCGATAATGATATGCGTATTTTTTATACCGGTTCATTCTGGGCACTGTTAAATCCATTTGCGCTGGCGGCGGGACTGCTTAGCCTATCGATGCTAATCATGCACGGTGCGGTATTTTTGCAGCTCAAGACGGTTGGCGACATAAATCAGCGCTGTAAAAACGTGGTCACTGTTTTTGCAATAATAACGCTGGCCATTTTTGCTCTGGCGGGCATCTGGGTTGCCAATATTGACGGTTACCATATCAGCACTGAAGTTTTCCCTAATGCACCCTCCAACCCGTTAACCAAAATTGTTTATAAAGAACCGGGATTATGGCTGGATAACTATGGGAATTATCCTGTGTTGTGGGCAGTTCCCGGGCTGGCTTTCATTGCCGGCGCGGTGACCATAGCGCTATCAAAAACCGGGCGGCCGGGGCTGGCATTTATAACCAGTTCATTAACATTGACTTCAGTTATTTTAACTGCGGGCGTATCCATGTTTCCTTTTCTAATACCGTCAAGTTCGGCCATGAACAGTTCCTTGACCGTGTGGGATGCCAGTTCCAGTCTTACCACCTTAAACATCATGTTCTGGGTGACGGTGATTTTTTTACCCATCGTTGTCGCATACACCACTTGGGCGTTCCGTGTGTTGCGCGGCAAAATAACACTGGAACACATTCATCAGAACGATCATTCGGCTTATTAGGAGATTGCTATGTGGTATTTCACCTGGATACTTGGATTATTGCTGGCCTGCTCATTAGGCATTATCAACGTGCTTCGACTGGAAGCTCAGGAAACATGGGATAAGGAACATATCATTTTAGACCCGTTAACCCAGTTAATGACCAGAGACACGATGCTGGGCCGGTTAAAGGAAAAAGTTGAGAACTCCAAACGCAACGGTTTTCCCTTTTCCATTCTTTTTATCAGTTTAAAGGATTTTAAAGCCAGGAATAACTTACCCAAATTTGAAATGGACGCCATATTACACAGCGTGGCCGATTGTTTTAAAGAAGACATCAGGGCAGGCGTTGATATTGCGGCAAGAATGGGGGAACAGGATTTTCTTATTGCGATGCCGGGTTCGCCACAGAAAAAAGCCGAGCGACTCGCGGCACAAATTAAAAATGGAATTTCGGAACGTGTTAAAGCGCCCAGAGACCTGGTTGTTGAAGTGGCTGCAGGAGTTGCTGAATACTCCGATTACACTGAAAATTTTGCCACTACAGCGCATGAAGTGGATGAATTGATCAGAGTTGCAACAGAAAAGAGTGGTTTATAAATCCTGGCTATTTAACGATGCGACTGAAGGAGCAAGCACTACGGCACAGGTATCTACATAAGTTCCTGCTACTTCTTCCTTAGAGGGAGAAGGGGAATAAGCCTGTCCACGCGTTGAACGCGGGACAGGTGTTTCCGGCATTCCGAGACCCGGAAGCGCCGGAAACGCCAGCCCTTGCTGTCGCCGGGCCGACTTATTCCGGCCTACATCTGAATCCCTCATTCCTGTCTTCTCTTCGTGGAATTGCCTTGTACCGCATGTTCCGAATAATAAT